>CAUZDT010000018.1:0-21232 GCA_963578705.1 Candidatus Thalassarchaeaceae archaeon | reverse complement strand
CACAAGCAGCAGTAAAACAGCGAATGGTAGTTTTACCGAGTGTGTGTCCACGCACTTCAGCCGAGACGGGGCTGGCTAAAGTGTTTATGTTTCTTTGATAGAAGCATTAAGTAAGGCTCGGCAGGCAGCCCCAACTCCCTTTTAGTGGGAGACAATCCGCCCGCATGGCACGCACCTCGGCCGTCCCCGGTTTCTACAAGCTCTCGCCGGCAGAGCGGCTGCAAATCGTCTGCGATTTTGCCGGCCTCAGCGACGAGGAAGCAGCGGCACTGGGAGGATTCGGCGCGCTCGGCGGCGAGACCGCCAACCGCATGATTGAGAACGTCGTCGGCAGCTTCCCGCTGCCGCTCGGTGTCGCCGCCAACTTCAAGGTCAACGGCGAAGAGCTGTTCGTGCCGATGGCGCTGGAGGAACCATCGGTTGTCGCCGCAGCGAGCCACATGGCGAAAGGCACGCTGCCGGCCGGTATCGCTGCGGAGACTGACGACCCCGTGATGATCGGGCAGATTCAGCTGGTCGACCTTGAAGACGCATTCGCCGCGAAGGCAGCGGTCGAGGCGGCGGCAGACGAAATCGTCGCACTGGCGAACGAGCAGGATCCAATACTAGTGAAGTTTGGCGGCGGCTGCCGCGGCATCGAAGTCAGAGTGCTCGACTCTGCCGCGGGGCCGATGGTCATCACGCACCTGCTGGTCGACTGCCGTGACGCGATGGGCGCCAACGCGGTCAACACGATGGCCGAGGCGGTCGCGCCGCGGCTCGAGGCCCTGACCGGAGGCCGGGTCTACCTGCGGATTATCTCCAACCTGGCGGTGCACCGCAAGGTGCGCGCCAGCGCGACTTGGCCGGCGGAGTTCCTCGGTGGCGGAGAGGTGGTTGACGGCATCATCGCCGCCTACGCCTTCGCATGCGCCGACCCGTTTCGCGTCGCGACGCACAACAAGGGCATCATGAACGGAATTGACCCGGTGGTGATTGCGACCGGCAACGACTGGCGCGCGATTGAGGCGGGAGCGCACAGCTACGGCGCCTGGAAGGAGGGCGACGGATCGTTCACCCGCTGGGAAAAATCGGCAGCGGGCGACTTGCGCGGCAGCATCGAGCTACCGATGGCGGTCGGCCTCGTCGGCGGCGCGACCGCCACGCACCCGACGGCGAAGGCGTGCGTCAGGATGATGGGGCTCGAGATTCCGGGCGGCGCCGCCAAGCTGGCAGGCATCATCGCCGCTGTGGGGCTGTGCCAGAACCTGGGCGCGCTGCGCGCGCTGGCGTCGGAGGGCATCCAGCGCGGCCACATGGGGCTGCACGCGCGCAACCTTGCCGTGGCGGCCGGCGCTGAGGAGAGCGAGATTGAGGCGGTCGCCGAGCGGCTCAAGCGTGAAGGGAAGGTGCGCGCCGATTTGGCGGCACAGTTCCTCGAAGAGCTGCGGGCAGGCTGATGCCGGTCCTCAGCGACGAAGCCATCCTCGCCGCGCTCGATGCGGGACAGCTCGAGATTGAACCGTTCGACGCCAAGGGCCTGACGCCGAACGGCTACGACCTGCGCATCGGCGAAGTTGCCCTTGCTGGCAATGAACCGGTCACCAAAGGTACAATCAACGTACCGCCACAGGCGCGCTTTGCGGTCTCGACGCTCGAGCGCGTCGCCTGCGGTCCCGCGCTCTGCGGGCAGCTCTGGCTGCGTAGCACCTGGGCGCGGCGCGGCGTGCAGGCGAGCTTCGGCAAGGTGGACGCCGGCTTCGACGGGACGCTGACGCTGCCCGGCTTCAACTCGTCCGCGGAGCCGCTGGAACTGGAGGTGGGCGAAACCTACTGCCAGCTCGTAATCGAGGCGCTGACTTCGCCCGCGTCCGGCACCTACGGCGACCGCAGTGGCAACTACCAGCACCAGCGCGGCGTCACGTGGTGACGCCGCACGTCAGGTGCGCGACCACTTCAGCGAAGCCGGCGCCGCCGTCCGATTCCGTGACATAGCGCGGCGCGTGCTCGAGCAGGTCGCCGTAATCCGCCACCGACGCGACGCCGACCGATAGTTCGAATGCCCTGAACATGGGTGCGTCGTTCGGCGAATCGCCGACGTAGACGCACACCTCGCGCGCCAGCCCAAGTGCGTCCAGCAGCCGCTCGCTCATTCCCAATTTATCCCAGTCGCCGAACCAGCAGTTGACGTGGATGCTCGAGACCGCGGCGCGCGCTCCCTGTGCGCGGGCGAACTCCGCCACCACGCCGGCCCACTCGAGCCCGAGGTCGTATTCCTCGGCGAAGTCTATGGCCAGGTCGTGGACCCGCCACGGCTGGTCGGCCGCCTGTTGCGCCTCGGGGAACGCCTTGCGCACCGCCTCCCACAGTCCCACCAGGCGGTCCGCCGATGCCGCTGCGGGCTGCCAGTCGCTACGCTCGAGCCGGCCATCAACGAGCCGCATTGCCAGCGCGCCGTTCTCACCAACCAGCCCGTCAAGTGGCCACCAGCGCGCCATCAGGTCGCACCAGCCGGCGGGGCGGCCGGTGACCGCGACCGTGCGCAGCCCGGCCTGCTGCGCCTGCGCGAGAGCCGCGTACGCTGCGGGCGAAAGCCGCTCGTCAACCAGCGTCCCGTCCAGGTCGAAAAGCAGCGCCCGAATACTTGCGGTCGGGAGCTTTGCAAGCGGTTGCATCGGCTCCCGATTAGCGGCAGGCTTAAGCGCCTTACATTCGGCAACTGCCGTTAGACGCAGTTTTTTATAAGGAGTGGCGGTCGACGCGGCCCCGCTCGGACGGGGTATAAAGCATGACACCCTCCCTTTATGGCGCAGTCAAGAACCGGGCAAACGATGCCCTCGTTGAGTCGCTGGACTACTGCAAATGGGCCCTCCAGTCGGTCTCACGCTCGTTCGCGCTGACCATCCCGCTGGTTGAGGAGGCACTGCTGGCGCCCATCATGGTGGGCTACCTCGAGGCGCGCATCCTCGACACCTTCGAGGACGACATCGGCAAGCGGCACGTCTCGCTTGAAGAGCGCGTGCGCGCGATGAACGCCATCATGGAAATCCTTGAGCGGCCTGACTCCCAGATGGCCAAACGCAAGGCAAAGGAACTCGCGCAGGAAGCGGAGGAGTGGGTCAAGGACGAGCACTACCGCGGGCTGGTCAAGAACTTCGACAAGGTGCTGACAGTCCACCGTTCGCTCGACAAGCGCACCAAGGCGAGCATGGTCCGCTGGATGCACGAGATGAACGCCGGGATGCAGAAGTACCTGCAGCAGCCGGTCTACTCCTTTGAAGATTTGAACGAATACTGCTACTTCGTCGCCGGGACGCCTTCCGGCTTCCTCACGGAACTCATCCGCACCCGCGCCAAGCGGCTGACGCCCGAGGCGTCGCAGGTGTTGCACGACAACGAGCGCGATTTCGGGCTCTTCCTGCAGAAGGTGAATATCATCCGCGACTTCCGCGAGGATATCCTGCAGAACGAGAAAATCTTCTGGCCCGGCTACCTCTTCGACAAACACCAGCTCGAGCCGCAGGAACTATTGGACCCTGCCCACGAAAAGCAGGCGATGGAGATGCTCAACGCGATGGTCGACAACGCCGTGGCGCACGTCACCTCCGTGCACGACTACCTGACCGCGGTCCCCGACGAGTATGCTGGCTTCCGGCAGGGCGCCGCCATCAACTTTGCGATGGGAGTCGCGACGCTGGGCGAAGTGCGCGGAAACCGCGACGTATTCTATGGCGACCGCCCGGTCAAGATTACCCACGAAGCACGCGACCTGATCCTGAACGACCCGCTCGGTTACGTCGCATCTTAAGGCCATCACAGCCTGCTGGCAGTTTTTTGTAGCAATGGCGAATCGCACGCGGATGCGGTTCCCGCTGGCTTCGCTGTTTGCGCTCTGCGCACTCGCCTTCCTCGCGCTGCCGGTGGCAGCCTCGCCCACGACCGGCACCATCCAAGTCGCGATTATCCTGATCGACTTCAACGACGCCAGCTACGACAGCGCGCATGACAGCGACTGGTTCGAGGAGCTGGCATTCGGCAACAGCAACTCGATGTGGGACTACTATGACGAGAACTCGCGCGGCAACCTGACTCTCGAGGGCGAAGTCTTCGGGCCCTATACGCTCGACGGCGACGCCGCCGACTGGGGCAGCGAAAACACCAACTTCGTCAGCGACACCATCGCGGCGGCCGACGACGACATCGATTACCGCGACTACGACGCGGTGATGGCGGTGCACACCGGCCCGGGCGAGGAATCAAGCGGTAACAGCGACGACATCTGGTCCATCCACTGGTCCGGGCTGAGCATCAGCACCAACGACGGGAACCACCGCATTCGCGAAATAACGCAGGTGCCCGAGTTCGAATACTCCGGCGGCGAGAAGCGACCTCTCGGGGTCTGGGTGCACGAGTTCGGCCACGAACTGGGGCTGCCCGACTTCTATGATACGGACTACTCCTCGGAGGGTATTGGCGACTGGGGCGTCATGGCCTCTGGCTCTTGGGCCGACAACGGCGAGACGCCGGTGCACTTCAGCGGCTTCTCAAAGGCGGAAGTGGGGTGGCTCGAGCCGCTGCTGGTAACGGGCGACCTGCTTGACGTGCGGCTCGAACCCGCCTCGCGCAACGGCAAAATCCTGAAGCTGCCAGTCCCGGGAAACTGGTCTAACGCACGCGAATACTTCCTGCTCGAGAACCGGCAGCAACTCGATTACGACACCTACCTCCCCGGAGAGGGGCTGCTCATCTGGCACGTTGACGAGGACGTCTCGAACAACAACGACGAGTCGCACAAGCGGCTCGACTTGGAGGAGGCTGACGGCTACGATGACCTGGACAACAACTGGAACTCGGGTGACAGCGGTGATCCCTACGGGGCAGGCGATGAGTTCACCGATGAGGGATATCCCGATTCGACCGCATATAACCAGAGCGACTCCGGATGGCGTATCAGCAACATCCGCACCGACGGTGACGATATCCTGCTTGATATCCGCTTCCTCTCGAAGCCGCATGCCCTGGCAGACGCTGCCGATGGCGTCGTGGATGCGGGCGAGGAACTGCAGTTCTGGGGTGGCGACTCATGGGATGATGATGGCAGCATCACCAACTTCACCTGGGACTTCAAAGATGGTACCTTTGCATATGAGGCCGACCCGCTGCACGTCTTCGACGATTACGGAACCTATGACGTCACGCTCACCGTGCGTGATGACGACTGGCTTACCGACTCGGTGACGGTTACCATCCGGGTCAACGCGCTGCCAGTACCGGTTATCGTCGCTGAACCGCAGTCTGTCTGGCTGGGAGAGTCCATATCATTCAGCGGCTCGCAATCATGGGACCCCGACGGTAGCATCGCCTTCTGGTTCTGGAACTTTGACGATGGCTCGACCTCATCGGAGGTCTCAGTCGAGCATCTGTTCGATGCACCTGGTTTCTACAACGTCTCGCTCAAGGTAGCAGACGACCTGAACGCAATTGCCACCGGCTATCTCGTGGTGGAGGTGCGCAACCGGCTGCCGCACGCCAGTTTCGGAATCTCGCCAGCGGAGGGCAATACCACCATCGAATTCTACTTTGCCGATTCCTCAAGTGACCCAGACGGCAGTGTCGTCGTCTGGGAATGGAACTTTGGTGACGGGAACAGCTCCGGCGGAGAAACCTCGATGCACCGCTTTGCGCTGCCGGGCATCTACGCGGTGA
The DNA here is from genome assembly GCA_963578705.1 of Candidatus Thalassarchaeaceae archaeon. Taxonomy (GTDB): domain Archaea; phylum Thermoplasmatota; class Poseidoniia; order MGIII; family CG-Epi1; genus UBA8886. Next base: position 15,547 of record CAUZDT010000018.1, on the reverse strand, counting down.
CGCTCACAGTCACCGACAACTACGGCGGCAGCAACTCAAGCATAGGGCAGCTGGAGGTTTCTAATGCACTGCCACTGCTCGAGTTCGAGATTCCTGAGGGGGTGTGGAACGGCACGCGCTGGGTGGTTCCGGCCAACCTGCCGCTAACGCTCAATGGCAGCGGCAGCCACGACCCGGAGGGGTTACCGCTCGAGTACACATGGGACATAGATGGGGCTTCCCTTACCGGGGCTGCGCCTGAGGTCCTCCTCGCCACCGGCTGGCACTCCGTCACACTCATCGTCACGGATGCACACGACGCAGTGGTGGAGAAGAGTTTCACGCTGCTGGCGGTGGTGCAGCCGCTGCTCGAAGTCTCGCCTGCTGTAGTCGATGCACTCACCGGTGAAGTGACCGCCTTCACCGCGACCACGCTACAGGGCAATATCACAACGTGGGTATGGGTGGTTAACGACAACCCCCTGGCTAGTGCAGAGAGCCTGGACTTCACTCCACCAGTGCCAGGCAGCTACGATCTGCAGGTGCGCGGACTGACGGCGGAGGGGCTACCGTCGCCGTGGGCGGTCGCAGCGCTCGAAGCTTTCGACTCGCCGATCGCCAATTTCACCATCGAAGGCTCGCTGGTGCAGCTGGGCTGGCTCGCCTTCAACGGCACCCACTCGCAGGGCCTCGGGCTCGAATATAGCTGGAAACTGGACGGCGAGCCGCTGCCGAACGCGACCGCGGTCGCGATGGCCCTCTTCGAGGAGGGCGGCAGTTACACCATCGCGCTCAATGTAACGCAGCAGCCGGTCGGCACCGCGCAGCTTTCGCGCTCGTTCTACCTGAACCACCAGCCGGTCGCCATCATCGAGAGCCTCGAGCCGGCGCGGCCCCGCATCGGGCAGGAGTTCAGCTTCCGCATCGCGGCGAACGACGACGAGGGGGCGGCGGTCGTCGAGAGCGTCGCGTGGCCTGACGGGCTGGCGCCGCTCAGCGGAGGCATCGCGGCCGGGCGCTACAGCGCCAGCGCGCTCTTCAACGGGACCGAACACTTTGCGCTCAACGTCACGCTGAGCGACGAGGATGGCGCCAGCGGGGTGCAGCAGGTGTGGTTCACAGTCTTTGAATGGCCTGACGGGGTCGCCTCTGCCCTGACGTGGAACGGCTCGCGCGAGCCGGGGAAGCAGGGGAAATTCGAGGCGACAGTCGCCAACGCGGGGGGCGACCTGCTCACAGGCACCGCGACGCTCGAGCTGGACGGACGGCCGCTGCAGGAGTGGGAGTTGCAGCTCAACCCGGGCGAAGAGGCACAGTTTTCAGCCCCATGGGAGGCAACGCCCGGCAGCCACCGCGCGACGCTGCTGGTGGCGCTTAACGAGCAGGAACTGGAGACAGCCAACAACCAGCTCAACCTGACCATCGAAATTGACGCGGCCGGAAGTCCGTTGCCGCTGCTCGCCATTGGGATAGTCGGGCTGGGGGTAATCGCCATCGCCGTGACCTTCCTGCTCTACCGGCAGCGACCGCCGACCGAGCCGCCCGAAGCGCCAGCACCCGAACCGGTCGAAGCCATCGTGGTTGACGATACCGCGTGGCGGCGGTAAGACTAATAACGCGAGGCCATTCGCAGCGCGTGAGCCTTGGCCAGCCCTCGATGCGCCGCATCCCGGACGAGCAGTTCTTTGACCTGCACGACTGGGCTTCCGAGAAAGCGGAGGACTACGGCGACAAGCCCTCGATGGTCGTCCACTCGATGGTGCTCGACAAGCGGGAAAAAGTGGGCACCATCACCGGCGCCATCCACGACGGCAACGTCGTGCTGGTCGACTTTTCGCCCATGGCCTCCGACCGGCAGGTGCTCCACAAGGTGCTGGCGGAGCTCGAACGGGCGGTCGCCGACGTCGATGGCGACCTCGTGGGAGTCTCGCGCCAGTGGCTGGTGGTCGCGCCGCGCGGCGTAAGGGTCGCGCGCGACCGCCTCGGCGAGTAGATGGCGCGCATTACGGTCCTGGGGGCCGGCTTGGTTGGCGCGCTGGTGGCGACCGAACTTTCCGATGACCACTATATAAAAGTCATCGACCCCGACCGGGAAGCATTGGTGCGGGTTACGCAGCGCGCGCCAGCGGCGGAGCTGCACGACGCGCGGTTCGATTCGCCGGCGCAGCTGGCGGACTGCGACCTAGCGCTGAACTGCCTGCCGGGCAGCGTGGGCCACGTCGCGCTGCGCCGCATCATCGCGGCCGGCGTCGATTGCGTCGACATCTCCTTCACCGCAGAGGACCCGCGGACGCTGGACGCCGCGGCGCGTGAGGCCGGAGTCACCATCGTCCCCGACGCGGGGATTGCACCGGGATTCAGCAACCTGCTCGCCGCCGAACTGGCAGCGCAGGCGCCGGCGCGGCTCGAGATTTTCGTCGGCGGGCTGCCGCTGCGACGCGAGCCGCCGTGGGAATACGCGGCGCCATTCTCGCCCGCCGACGTCGTTGCGGAATACGAGCGGCCGGCGCGGTTGAAGCGCGCCGGCCGAGACGTCGCGAAGCCCGCATTGTCTGACTGCCGCCCGTTCCGGCTACCGCCGGGGCTGGTGTCCACGCTGCCCGACGACATCGCGCTGGAGGCGTTCCTGACCGACGGCCTGCGCAGCCTGCTCGACCTGCCCGTCCCCGAGATGGCCGAGTTCACGCTGCGCTATCCCGGCCACGCTGCGCGCTTCACGGCGTTGCGTGATTCGGGTGCGCTAGCGGGCGAGCGACGCGAGGCGACGCTCGCCACGCTCTTCAGGGCGTGGCGACTGGAGCCGGGCGAAGCGGAGTTCACCCACTTACAGGTGCTCGGAACCTTCGCCGACGGCTCGCAGCGCGGCTGGCTGGTGCACGACAACGGCGCCGACGGCTGGAGCAGCATGGCGCGCACCACCGGCCTGACGATGTGCGCATTCGCGCGGGAGCTGCTCGCGGGAACCATCGCGGGGCCGGGGGTCGTGATGCCGGAGGCGTGCGCCGGGGTGTTGCCGGCGGTGCCCGAATACCTTCAGTCGCGCGGCGTCACCGTCGAGCGCGTCGCGTAAGCGGTGACCAGCGCGCCGGCCAGCGCCAGCAGCGTCCCGAGCCCGAAGACTTGTGTGAACGGCAGGCTGCGGTGCAGCTCGCCCGCCAGCAGCGCGCCGGCACCGGCGCCGAGGAACATGCAGGAGTTGAGGACGCCAACGCCGCGGCCGCGCAGCCGGTAGGGCACACGGTCCGCGACCAGCGCCGTCGCGGAGACGTCGAACGCCATCCAGATTGGCGGCAGGAAGGCGATGATGACCAGCAGCGGATGCGGGTTGAGAGCGTAGGTTGCCATGCAAGCGACGAAAGCGAGGCTGACCAGCCGCAGTAGCTTCTCGCGCGGGTGGCGGTCGGCCAGCCGGCCGAACCAGCGCGCCACCAGCCCATGCACCAGCCCCGAGGCAAACATCACCAGCCCCATGCGCGAAGTGCTGCCGGTCAGCGTGGTGAAGAAGGCGGGCGCGAAGGCGAGGAAAAAGTAGTAGCCCACGAAGAGCAGGACGGTCGCGACCCAGAGCGGCGTGAGCCGCCAGAGCATCCCTGTCGCCGGCAGCGGCACACCCCCGCCGGGGTCGCGTCCCGGCAGCGCCAGCTGTTCGGCGGGGGATGCGTCGGGGCTCCGCTCGCGCAGCCGCAGCAGCGCCGCTGCCGCGAAGATGCCAAGCGCGCAGTTGACGAGGAACGCAGCGTGCAGCGTCGGGCTGGTGCTGCCGTAAACGCTGGCGGGGACCAGCAGCCCCCCGAGCAGCCCGCCCAGACCCCAGCCGAAGCCGGCGGTCATCTGCAGCCGCCCTAGCTGCGCGCCGCGTGCGCCCGCATCCAGCTCGACGAAGAGCGTGTGGAGGTGGACCACGCCGCCGCGGAAGAACGACTGCAGCACGCGCAGGCCAATCAGCCCCCAAGTCCCGGCCAGCGGCATCGGCAGCGCCAGCAGCGACGAGAGCACTATCGCCAGCAGAACCACTCGCTTGCGGTTGCGCCAGCGGTCGGCCATCGCGCCCCAGAAGGCGGAGCTACCGACCATCATGAACATCGGGGCCCCGACGACGAGACCGACCGCCCGCGCGCCGCCCAGCGCCTGCGCCTGCAACAGCACCAGCGTGAACGAGAGCCCGATGGTAGCGTGGAAGGCGAGCGAGCCGGCCAGTGGCAGCGCTAACGACTGCGTCGGGCCAGCCATACACCCCGAGTCCGTGCTGCCAGCCATCGCGCGGGCAGTGCGCCCGCTATTAATGGCGCGGCGACTGCACAGCCGTGATAATCCGCGCCGTGACCGGTTTCGCCCCGCCCAGCGAGGGGGCGCTGCGCACGCTCAAGGTCGCCGCGCACCTGCGCGATTGCGGCCACGAAGTGCAGACGGTGCGGCTCGCGACACCGCCGTGGGAAGGCTGGTGCGATGCCAAGGCGCTGCCGGCCCGCGCGCGCGAGCTGGAGGCGGCGGCGGTCGCGGCCGGAGTCCAGTTCCTGTCGCTCGGACCATGCTCCGCCGACGGCGTCCCGGCCGCGGTCGAGGCACTGCTCGCAACCACGGCGACCTTCTGCACGGCGCAGCTCGAGAACGGCGGGAGCGCGGCCGCCGCCGAGGCGATGCTAGCGCTGGCGCGGGCGGACCCACAGCACAACCTGCGCTTCGCGGCGCTGGCGCGCGTCGAAGCCGCAACACCCTTCTTCCCGGCAGCGTTCGCGCAGCGCGAAGGCTTTGCGCTGGCAATGGAGCTGACGTCGTCGCTGCTGGCTTCGGGCGGCAGGATAGCCGCCCTTTCGCCCGAGCTGGAAGCGCTGGAGCGCGACGCCCGCGCAGCCGGAATGCCCTATCTCGGCATCGACCCCAGCCTTGCGCCCGGGCTTTACGGCGAGGGGTCGGTCGGGCGGCTGATGGCGCTACGGGCCGCGCCGGTCGGCTCGACCGGCGCGCCCGCTCTCGTCGGGGAACTGACCGCGGCGCTGCGCGCGCTGCCGGTCGAGCAGGTGGGCTACCGCGGCGTCATGTTCGCCGTGATGGAAGACCCGGGACTGGTCGAGGCGCTGCGGCAGCGCGAATTCGGCATCGACGACCTGCTCGAATACGCCGGCCGCTGCGGGACCGGGCTCGACACAGTGCCGTTGCCGGGCGATATCGGCGCCGACCGGCTGGCGGCGCTGCTCGACCGCGTTGCCGAAGTGGCCGAGAAGGGCGCCAAACCACTCTCGGCGCGGCTCTTCCCGGCGCCCGGAATTGCGGCGGGCGAGACGGTAATGACCGGGTCACCCTACCTTTTCGACTGCCCCGCCATGGAGCTGCCATGAACCTGGTCAAGTGGGGCGGCTCGCTCATCACCGACAAGGCGGCCGCGAAGCCGACGCCACAGCGCGAGCGCATCGCGGCGCTGGCCGCAGCGCTCGCCGCCAGCGACGCGCCGGCAGTGCTGGTGCATGGCGCCGGTTCTTTCGGCCATCCGCTCGCGAAGCGGTTCGGGCTGGCGCAAGGGAGCGATGGCTCGCCCGAGCAGGCGGCGGCGGTCGCGCGGACGCGGCAGCAGGTGCGCACGCTCAACGCGCTGGTCTGCGAAGCGCTCGCCGCGGCGGGGCTGGAGCCGGTTCCAATCCTGCCGTCGCAGGCGCTGCGCACCACCGGCCCGCAAAACATCGTTGATTTCCCCGCGAGCAGCTTCGCGGCAGTGCTGGAGGCGGGTCGCCTGCCGGTCACCTGCGGCGACGTCACCGACGATGATTTGCAAGGCATCGGCATTTTGAGCGGCGATACGCTGATGGTCGCGTTGGCGCGCGCGCTGCAACCGCAGCGCGCGCTATTCGTCATCAACCACCCTGGCGTGATGGACCGCGACCCGGCCGAGCCGGGCGCGCAGCTCGTCGCGCAACTCGACGGGCCCACCCGCACTGCGATGCGCGCGCAGCGGATGGACGTGCCGGGCGCCGACGTCACCGGCGGTATGTGGGGCAAGCTCGAGGCGGCGGCCGCCATCGCCCGCGAATGCGAGTGCCGCATCATCGGCGCGGGCGGATTCGCAGCGGCGCTCGCGGGTGACCCGGCGGGGACGCTGGTGCTGGCGTGAAGGAGCCCGGCCGCGGCGAGGTGGCGCAGCTCTGGCTGGCGCTGCTGCCGCAGCCGCTCGAGCTCAACGCGGCTGCGGCCGCGACCGGGCTCGAGCCACCGCTGGTCGCCGAGCTGGCGACACACCCCGAGGCGACCGACTTCATCGCACAGGCCGCGAGCGGCGAGGAGCTGAAGCTGCACGCGCGGCTGGGATGGCTGCTCGAGCGGCTGCGCGGGAAGATGCGGCTGCGCCAGCACGAGTGGAACCTGCTCGACCAGCGGCTGCGCCACCAGCTCGGCCCGCACGTCGCGCGCCACTGGACCGAGGGGGAGGCGGTGGTGCGCGACCTTGACCGGCGGCCGGCGGGCGAGTGGGTGTTGAACGAACTGAGCTTCACCGGCGGCTTCGCGTTCTGGTTTCGCGAACACGAGCAGGAAGGCGGCGCCGACCTGTCGGTGCTCGCGTCGCAGGCGGCCGGCGCGCCGGTCGAAGCGCGGGGCGAGCTCGAGTTCGACCGCAGCCGGCTGGAGCTGCTCGAAGGGCTGCCGCTGCGGCTGCTGCGCGCGCTCAGCAACATGTCGCCGGCGGGCAAGCTCGCCTACCGCAGCCTGGAGCTGGCGGTGATGAAGGGCCTTGCCCAAGGCGACCAAGCGCGGGAGCAGCGCATGCGCGGAGCCGCAAGGCCGTGGTGGAAGCTCTGGGGCTGACTACAGCTTCGCCAGCAATTCCGCGACCATCTCCGGCAGCCACGGCACCGTACGGTAGTCGCGCAGCGACTCGGGCACGACCCACGCAAACTCGTCGTTCTCCCAGTCGAGCCGCACGCGGTCGGTCGCGCAGCGGTAGAGGAACGAGTGCACTTCGAAGGATTTATCGGGCTTCTCGACGCGGCGGGGCGCGGCGCGTGCCAGCAGCTCGAGGCTGGCACGCAGGATGCCGGTCTCTTCTTCGACTTCGCGCTGCGACGTCTCGAGCGGCTCCTCGCCCGGCTCGACAAAGCCAGAGACGCCCGACCAGTGGTGCTGGAAGCTGCCGACCGCCGCGGAGCGCTTGAGAATCAGGATGCGGTCGCCGTGCAGCAGGATGCTGGTCGCGACGTGCTTAGTCGGACGGTTCATCGGTAGCGACCTGCGTGCCCGGCCTGAAAAGCGCGTTGGTCTCGGGATCGCGTTTCTGCGGGTCTGGCAGCCGCGCCAGGTCGCCGTTCAGGTCGATGAAGTAGAGGTAACCTTCGTCGCGCTCGAACGTCTTGTCGGAGACGCACTCCTTGGCGCTGCCCTGATGCTTCCAGACGGTGCAGTCGCGCTCGACGAAGTAGAGGAAGCCTTCCAGCGGCGGCAGTCCCAGCTTGAGGACCACTTCCGCCATCAGTTAGTCCCGCTGACTTCGATGTGGCACGGCGTGGGGAGCTTGTGCGACGACTTGCGCAGCGCTTCCTTGGCAGCGTCGACAAATTCGCTCGAGGTGCGCAGCGTAATCAGCTTCTGCCCCTGGCGCACCTTGGCGGCGACGCCTACCGGCTTGCCGAACGAGAGCCGCATCCCCTGCGAGACACGGTCCGCCCCCGCTCCGGTCGCGACCTTGTTGTGCCGCAGCACCTGGTGCGGGTAGACGCGTATCTTGAGGTGGTAGCCTTCGCGGCCCGCGGCGGTCATGATGTGCCGGTTGGCGGTGATGCGCGCCGCTTCCAGCGCGTTGTGGCGAATCAGGCATTTCTCGTCGGCGCTGAGCGTCACGATGACCTCCGGGTCGAATTTCGCCCCGGGTGCACCGACGTCAAACTGGGTAATGCGGCTGGCTGGAATGCCCCCGATATACTTGGCGCGCGTGTAGCCGGGCTTCTTGCCGCGGAACATGTGCGCCGGGTTCTTCTTCGCCATGGGGCCGCCGCAGGATGAGTGATATTTAAGTCTTAGTGCCGTCGAACGGGTCAGCTTCTATAATTCTTTTTCGAATGTGACCGGCTGGACCGACGACCCTTCTTCCAGTTCGGGGGCTTTCGATTCTTTGACCAGCCGCCCCCGCCAGGCGGCCCGCCACCGGAATGGCTGGAACTCCCCTGTTTCCAGTTCTGTGACTTGCCGGTAGTCGGTCGACCCGGTTTCCAGTTCTGCGACTTGCCGTTAGTCGGTCGACCCGATTTCCAGTTCTGCGACTTGCCGTTAGTCGGTCGACCCGGTTTCCAGTTCTGCGACTTGCCGTCAGATGGTCGACCCTGTTTCCAGTTCTGTGACTTGCCGGTAGATGGCCGACCCTGTTTCCAGTTCTGCGACTTGCCGTCAGATGGTCGACCCTGTTTCCAGTTCTGTGACTTGCCGTTAGTCGGTCGACCCGGTTTCCAGTTCTGCGACTTGCCGTCAGATGGTCGACCCTGTTTCCAGTTCTGCGACTTGCCGTCAGATGGTCGACCCTGTTTCCAGTTCTGCGACTTGCCGTCAGATGGTCGGCCCTGTTTCCAGTTCTGTGACTTGCCGGTAGATGGTCGACCCTGTTTCCAGTTCTGTGACTTGCCGGTACCGGGACGGCCGCCGCCCTTGTGGTAACCACCGCTGGAATGGCCGGGCCGCTTGCCACCATTGGGAGGTCCCGAACGGTCCGAGTTTGAGCGATTTTTGCCCCCAAACTTGTTGCTGGATTTATTTTTCCTGAAGGAAAATGCCCGTTCGACATTACGATTGACCTTGTCCTGCAGGGAAACTCCTCCAGATTTTGCAGCCATATCCCTGAAAACCGAGCTTCTGCGCTCCTTTGGCCCACCCCGAGAGCGGTTGGAAGGGGTATATTCTTCCCTCTCCGGCAGCTTGCCGAATTCGGGAGACGTAAAATTTACGTTGATTCCGGCCTGTCGCTGGATTCTGATGAATTCACTTTTCTGAGGAGGCTGCACAAGCGAGATGACCGTACCGTGCGCCCCGGCGCGGGCCGTCCTTCCGCTGCGGTGCTTGTACGCCTTGCCATTTTCCGGGGGGTCGAAGTGAATTACGCACTGGACGCCCTCGACGTCGATGCCGCGGGCGGCAACATCGGTCGCCACCAGCGCCATGCAGCCGCCGTGGATGAAGCGCTCCATCGCCCGGTCACGCTGGTTCTGGCTGAGGCCGCCGTGGATTGTGGCGACCTCAAGACCAGTAGCTCTCAATTCCTTACCAACCCGGTCAACTCCACGGCGCGTGCGGCAGAAAATCATGCTGCGCCCACCCTGCTTCACGGCAGTACTAGCTAGCCGGGATTTGCCGGTGTTGTGGACCGTCCAGAAGAAATGCTGCATGTTTTCCATGCTGACTTCCTTCGGCCCGATTTCGATTTTGAAGGGATGGTCCTGGTATTTACGGATCAGGACCGAAACTTCATCGTCGAGGGTCGCGCTGAAGAGGAATGTCTGCCGTTTCCCGGAACAGTTGTCCAGAATATGGCACACCGGGTCGATGAATCCCATATCCGCCATGCGGTCAGCTTCATCGATGACTACGGTTCCTACGTCATCCAGTTTCAGCATTCCCTTTTCCATCAGGTCAATCAGGCGACCGGGACAGGCGACGATAATCTCGACACCCTGCTCAAGCCGCTGGCGCTGCTTGGCGTATGAAGTTCCACCGTATACGGCCATTACTCCCAGCTTTTGCGGTCGGGCCAGCGGCTGCAGTACTTTGCAAATCTGTTCCGCCAGTTCCCGGGTGGGAGTGACCACCAGCGCAGTGGGATAGCGCGGATGGGCTGGCTTGCAGCGTGAGATGAGCGGCAGGCCGAATGCGAGGGTCTTTCCCGAACCGGTCGGGGCGCGGCAGCAGACATCCTTTCCCTGCATCATAGCAGGTATGGCCTCAGCCTGGACCTCGAACGTTTCCGTAATGCCCTGCCCTTCAAGGACTTCGACTATGGCTGGCGCTATGCCGAGTTCCGAAAAACTCATGCGTAGCGGTATTCTGGAAAAATCCTCATGGCTCGCGCACGAAGCGACCCCTATAAGAGATTACACAGCGTCTTAAACACCGTCCGAATAGCGCGCCGTGAACATCCACGAGTACCAGGCCAAGGCGCTTTTCCGCGACTACGGCGTCGCTACCCAGCAGGGTCGGCTGGCGCTCACTCCCGACGAGGCGGAGGCGGCGTGTGCGGCGCTGGGCGGCGATCTGTGGGTGGTCAAGGCGCAGGTGCACGCCGGCGGTCGCGGCAAGGGCGGCGGCATCCGGCTCTGCCGCTCGCCTAGCGAGGCGCGCGACGCTGCGGAGGCGCTGCTCGGCTCGCAGCTAGTGACGCCGCAGACCGGCCCCGAAGGGGTCACCGTCAGGGCAGTTTACGTCGAGGCGGGGTGCGAGATTGCTCGCGAACTCTATCTCGGGATGGTGCTCGACCGCGAACGCGAGCGGATGGTTATGATGGCTTCCACCGAGGGCGGCGTCGAAATCGAGGCGGTCGCCGCCGCAACTCCCGAAAAAATCCTGAAAGCCAAGCTCGGGCCGGACGGTGCGCTGACGGAAACGGCAGCGCGCGAGCTGGCGCAGGCGCTGGCGCTCGAGGGCGAACAGGTTGACTGCGCGGTCGAGTTCATGCTCGCGCTGGCGCAGATGGCGCAAGAACTTGACTGCTCGATTGTCGAAATCAATCCATTAGTCATCACCAGCGACGACCGCGTGATTGCGCTCGACGCCAAGGTCAACTTCGACGACTCGGCACTGTTCCGCCATCCTGAAATCGGGGAACTGCGCGACACCGCCGCCGAGGAGCCACTCGAAGCGCGCGCCAGCGCGGCGGGGCTCAACTACATCAAGCTCGACGGACGCATCGGCTGCATGGTCAACGGTGCCGGCCTCGCGATGGCGACGATGGACCTCATCAAGCTGCACGGTGGCGAGCCGGCCAACTTCCTCGATGTCGGTGGCGGCGCGACCGCCAAACAGGTCACTGAAGGCTTCAGCATCATCCTCTCCGACCCGGAGGTCGAAGCCATCTTCGTCAACATCTTCGGCGGCATCATGCGCTGCGACTTCATCGCCGAGGGTATCATCGCCGCCGCGCGCGAAGTCGAAATCGGCGTGCCACTGGTGGTGCGGCTCGAGGGAACCAACGTCGAGCTCGGCCGCCAGATGCTCGACGAGTCGGGGCTGGCGCTGATTACCGCCGGCGACATGGACGACGGCGCGCGCAAGGTGATTGCTGCCGCCGAGGGCGCCTGATGGGAATCTGGCTTGACAGAGATTCGCGCATCGCTGTGCAGGGCCTTACAGGGCGCAACGGCCAGTTCCACGCGCGGCAGATGCTCGACTACGGCACGCTGCTCGTCGGCGGCGTGACGCCCGGCAAGGGCGGCAGCGAGTGCCTGGGACTGCCGGTGTGGGACACCGTCGCCGAGGCGGTCGATAACGGCGCCAACGTCAGCTGCGTCTTCGTCCCGCCCCGCTTTGCGGCCGCCGCGATTCGTGAGGCGGCCGACGCTGGCATCGGACTGGTTGTGGCAATTACCGAAGGCATCCCCGCGCTGGACATGGTGCGCACCAAGGCGCACCTGGCCGATACGGGAACGCGACTCATCGGGCCGAACTGCCCCGGCATCATCACCCCCGGCGTCGCCAAGGTGGGCATCATGCCGGGCCACATCCACCGGCCGGGCGACATCGGCATCGTCTCGCGCTCGGGAACGCTGACCTACGAGGCGGTCGACCAGGTCACCCGCATCGGCCGCGGGCAGTCAACCTGCCTTGGCATCGGCGGCGACCCCATTATTGGGACACCCTTCATCGACGTGCTCGAAGCGTTCGAGGCGGACCCCGCCACGAAGGCAATGGTGATGATTGGCGAAATCGGCGGCAGCGCCGAAGAAGCTGCCGCCGATTTCGTCCGCGAGCACGTCTCGAAACCGGTCGTCGGCTTCATCGCCGGCAGCACCGCGCCGCCCGGCAAGCGCATGGGCCACGCCGGCGCGATTATCGCCGGCGGCAAGGGCACAGCTGGAGCAAAGATGGAGGCGATGCGGAAGGCGGGCATCGCGGTCACCGAGAACCCCGCCAAGCTCGGAGCAACCTTGGAAGAACTGCTCTAGCGGCTGCGGAGCCAACTTTATTACGCCACGCCACAGAGCACCGCCATGCACTGTATCGGCAAGGTCGCACAACTCGGCGACCGGGGCGAGCTGCTGCTGCCGGTCGAAAAGAAAATCGAGCCCGGCACACCCGTCAGCGATGCGCGCGGCCGCAGGGTGGGGCGCGTCAGCGACCTGTTCGGGCCAGTCGCCGAGCCGTGGGTCGCGGTGCGCGCCGCGAAAGGCGTCCGTGCGACACAGCTTCTGGGGCGGGAGCTTTTCTGTAAATGAAGTGCCCCGGATGCGGTGGGCGCGAGCTAGAGCCTGACGGCGACGGGCTACTGCGCTGCGAGGGCTGCGGCGAAATCATCGACGGCGGCCCTGCATGGGGCAGCTTCGCCGCCGCCCCGGCCGAGGCCGCGAGCGACACGACAGTCGCGGCCCCGCAAGGCGACGCGCCGGTGGCCGACCACGCCTTGCAGCAGTGGCAGGCGGCGGTGCGGCTGCACGGCACCCCCGGGCGGACGCTGCTGCTCGCTTCGCAGGAAATCGAGCGGCTGGTCGACGCGCTGCGACTGCCGACCCGCGTCCGCGAATCCGCGCTCGAGCTCTTCTCCGAGGCACTGCGGCGCAAGCTGGTGCGCGGCCGGCAGACCGAGCGCGTCGCGGCGGCGCTGACCTACGCCGCCATCCGGCAGGAGCGGCTGCCGCTGACGATGGATGACGTTGCCGCCGCTTCGGGACTGAGGCGGCTAGAGCTGGGGCGACTCTACCGCACGCTTGCGCGCGGGCTCGAGCTGAAAGTCACCCCGCAGGCGGCCGCCGACTTCCTGCCACGGTTCGCGAAGAAGCTGCAGCTGGCCGACGAGACCACCCGGCAGGCGCACCTGCTGCTACGGCAGGCGGCCGACGCGGGCTACGGTCAGGGAATGCGCCCCGGCGCGCTGGCGGGCGCGGCGCTCTATCTGGCGTGCCGCGAGGCGGGGGAGCCGCGCAGCCAGAAGCAGGTCGCGCAGGTCGCCGGCATCACCGAGGTGACGGTGCGGACCCGCTACCAGGAATTGTCCCGATTATTATCGAAATAACCGGCGTTCAGAAGTAGCGTTCCGGCAGCTCAAGTTCAATCGCAAACATCGGGTCGGTATTCTCATCGGTGCTGTCGTGGTAAGCCACCACGACGCCGCCGTCGGGGAGGATGCCCATTGAGGAGAAATCAAAGCGAATATCGTTACCGGCACCCGAAGTGGCGTCGAGGTCGCCAAGGCCGATGAGGGTTATGGTGTCTGCTTCCATGCTTTCCCTGTAATCCCTGACGTGGAATATCAGGTCCACGTCGCTTGCAGTTCCATTATTCTCGGTCTGGACCCTCACGGAAATTACTGCCAGATCAAGGTTACCGTCAGCCTGGAAATCCCACTCGAAGGTGTTGTCTGAAACAGACAGGGAACCTGGCCATTTGTGGGTGTAGTTTGTCCAGGTATATCCGCCATCATAGCTGATTTGGTGCGTCAGGTTGAAGGTCCCGTCGCACCCCCTGTCGCTGGGGTTTGCTTCGTTACAGGACACGCTGTGCAACGCACCGGAACTGTCGATTACCAGATTACGGGAAGGAAGCAACAACCCTCCGGGCAGGGTCTGCTTGTGCCATTGCAGGTTCGTGTCCAGGAACAGGTTACTGCCATCGCTGTACCAACGTGGGAACAGCAAGCCACCAGAGGGGATTGGCGAAGCCCGCATTTCCCGGTGGGGCTGCATGTAGTCCCATTCGGGACCAAGGCCCTCAAAAAAGAGGTCAAATTCCAGGTCTGCTGGACCGCCATCATTGCTGTCAGGAATCTGTATCGGACGATAATTCAGGCCATCGACGCTAATCTGGTAACCCTGCTCGTTGTAGCTCCAGAAATTGGATACGACCATGCTGGCCCAGGGACAATTCGAAGAACATTTGTTGGTCGCATATTCGGCGGGCGGGTTGATGGGACCCACGACGGGCACCTGCCAGGAACGGTCATAGAACGGTTCCTTATCAACTGAATTCCAGCACCATTCCCATTCAATCTGGGTGGGACTCGTCTTCTTGCCCAGGATTGCATAGAACTGGTCAGCACCATCTATGCTGGGATACGGAAACCAGGTCATGGCGAGGATGTCGCCGTTGGGTGCCTGGATAATCGACCCCTCGCCCAGTCCCGGGTCAAGCGTGGGGTCGAACTGGCCCTCTTCACACCCCAGGTCGGTATTGACGACGGGGGGCACCCACTCCTGCCAGGTCAGCCCGCGGTCGGTCGACCACCATGGCCATTCGCCGCCGAGGTTGTAGATGATGCCATCCTGATCGGTGGCGAGGTAGTGCTCGCAGCAGTTTCCGCCGAAATTATTCTCGTCATTCTGGCCAATGTTGACGGTGCCGTAGACCGACCAGAAGCGCTCGTCGACCGCCTCCATCGTCGACGGGTAGATGACGCTGAAATTGCGGACGTCGTACGGGAACTCGCCGAAGCGCTCCTCGGGGATGACAAGCCGCACCGACTCGCTGAAGTCGTCATCGTCCGGGCCGGTACGGAAATCCTCGGGGCTGAGGCAGCCGGCAAGGCTGGTGCCCAGCACCATCAGCGCCAGCAAGGTTGCACGCAGCATTATCGCGCCACCCGGTCGCGCCTAAATTAAGCTTGGGCGCGGGGGCAGTAAATACACCCCTCCGCTTCGCGGCGCAATGGCTCCCGAGACCGCTGGCGGGGAGGCTCTGCCCTGCGCCATTCCCGGCGACGAAGGGCTCTTCCCGACCGCGCGCGGCGACTGGTGGTGGGCGCAGCCACTGGCGGTCTTCCTCGGGCTGGCGGCCGCGGTCGCCTACATGACCTGGGCGGCGTTTCAGGGCACGAACTACCATTTTGCCGGCGAGGGCGCAAACTATCTTTCGCCGCTCTACTCGCCCGAGCTGTTCGGCGAGATTAGACCATCGTTCTGGCCGGGCGAGTTCATGGGCCTCGTGGTGCCGTGGTCGCCGGCGTTCCTGATATTGTGGGCGCCGGCCGGCTTCCGGCTGACCTGCTACTACTACCGCGGCGCCTACTACAAGTCGTTCTGGGCCGACCCGCCGGCATGCGCGGTTGGCGAGCCGCGCAGCTCCTACTGGGGCGAGAACGCGATGCCGCTACTGCTGCAGAATTTGCACCGCTACATGCTCTACTTCGCGCTGGGATTCATCGTCATCCTGACCTGGGACGCGTGGGAAGCGCTCTGGTTCGCGACGCCGGATGGTGGCCATGAACTTGGCATTGGTGTCGGGACGCTGGTGCTGGGGCTGAACGCGTTCCTGCTTGGGGGCTACACGCTCGGCTGCCACTCGCTGCGCCACCTCATCGGGGGCTACGCCGACCGCATCTCGCTGCGGTCGAAGCCGCAGCAGAAAGCGCTGGACTGCGTCTCCTGCCTCAATCGCGGCCACATGCGCTGGGCGTGGTTTT
>CAUZDT010000017.1:0-21314 GCA_963578705.1 Candidatus Thalassarchaeaceae archaeon | reverse complement strand
CTCGCCAACAAGTGCGACCTGATGGATCAGGCGCTCTTCGGCGACAAGGAAATGCAGGAAGTCTCCAACAAGCTGAATGCGTCTTTCCTCCTCACTTCTGCCAAGGATGGCCGGAACGTCAACGACGCTTTCCAGAGCATCGCTTCGCAGATGGTCGAGGGGATAGGGTAGACGGGCGGCTTGCCCGATGGAAGACTTCTACGACTCGGACCTAGGCGCCCAGACTGCCGACATCCTGGTGCTGCCAAGCAGTTTCCTCAAGACGCTCTTGAAAGAGCTGACTGAGGGGCTCGGCGAGGTTGAGGGCCAGAAGGCGTTCTTCCGCTGTGGCGAAACCGTCGGCGAGAGTCTCGCCGCCAACTACTCGGGCGACACGGGGCAGATCGACGCCCTGCTCAACCGGGCGTGGGCCGAAGCGGGCCTCGGCCTGCTGTTCGTCCTCGAGGCGACTCCCGAAAGGGTGGTTTGCAAGGTGGAGAGCCTGCTCGAGGTAAACGTCGTCGGGATTTCAGAGCCCTGCAACTTCACCTCTGGCTGTATTGCGGGTGTGCTCAAGGGCATCATGCAACATCCTTATAGCGTGGAAGAGAGTTCGGTTGGCGAGGATACACGTGTCTTCACTTTCAACCCGGTGTAACTGATGGCGCAGGTCAACTGGCGGAAACAACTCGCAAAACTGCTCTACAACGGCGACCTCGAGGCGGCCTCGAACCTGCTCGAGGGGGGGCTGCGCAACAACCCCCGGAACGCGCAGATGAAGGTCGAGCTGGGAAAGGTGCAGTTCATGCAGGGCGAGATTGACAGCGCCCGCAGCACTTTCGAGGGGGCACTGCTCGCCAATCCCGACAATGCCGAGGCGCTGAAAGGCAAGGGCGACGTGCTCGAGGTCTTCGGCGATTACGAGGAAGCCATCAAGGCTTACCAGATGGCTTCACTGCGCGCGCCAAAAGATACGGAGACCTGGAAGGCGCTGGGAGTATTGCTGACCAAGCTGAAGAAATACGGGCAGGCGGACAAGTGCTGGAACGCGCTGCTGCGCATCGATTCCAAGGACGCCGAGGCGTGGTACAACAAGGGGCAGACGCTACAGCTGCTGAAGAAGTACAAGGACGCCGGCAAGTGCTACGAGCGCGCCATCGACGCGCAGCCCGACTTCAAGGAGGCACACGGCGACCTGATAGTCGTGCTGATGGAGCAGGACAAGTTGGAGGAGGCGCTCAAGGTGGCCGAACACGCAGTCAGGATGCACCCCAAGGACGACACGCTCCACCGCAACCATGGCGTGCTGCTCTTCCGGCTAGATAAACCCGAAGAGGCGCTGGCAGCGTTCGACAGCGCGCTGGAGCTCAACTCGTTTGTCATCGATACCTGGGTCAACAAGGGCACCGTGCTCTGGAAATCGCAGGAGGACCTGCCGGGCGCCCTGGAGGCATTCGACAAGGCGCTCGAGATTAATCCCAACTTCGCCGTTGCCAAGGATGGGCGCATCGGGGTGCTGTCCGATATCGAGGCTGCCAAGCCGAAAGGATTCATCAGTCGCATTTTCGGCGGGTGAACCGGATAATATTTTAACACCCGCTAATATCTGGTTGGTCCTTGCCTCGCGACATACCCAATGAAGAGCTTGTCGAACTCTGGCGCTCGTTCTTCCAGGACACCCGTTTCCGGCCGATTGACAGCAACGGCGTGCGCGCCCCGATACCGCGCTGCCCCGCCTGCAGTAGCGGCAGTGACGGGGGGCGCAAGTGCCCGGTCTGCGGCGGCAGCGGTGTCGACCTGGACCGGGTGCCGACCTACGGTGACCAGATTGAATCTGTGGCGCAGGTCTATCCCAAAGGTGACAAGGCAGTCTTCGTCACATGGGAAGATGTTACCGACTTCCACCCGCGGCTCTCGAATAACCTGCTCTGGAACCTCGAGAACACGCTGAAGGCAGCGCGCGAAGTTGTCAAGGAATTCATCAGCGACGAGGCGCAGGAGCGCGTGCGCGAGGAGCATCGCACCGATATTACGCTCGACGTCGCGCCGCTCGAAATCCCGGACCAGCTCTATCAGGAGGAAATCCGGGACCTGCGCAAGGAGCACCTCTACCGCATGGTCAAGGTGCGGGGGCTGGTGCGCAAGTCGCTGCCGGTCCGCCCGCGCATGGAGGTGGGGCTTTTCGAGTGCAACTGGGAGCGGCACCGGCAGCGGGTCATTCAGGATTTCTTCACGCTGCGCGAGCCGAACAAGTGCATCGGCGAGGGGTGCAAGTGCACCGAATTTCAGCTGCGCGAGGAGCAGTCGCAGTTCATCGACTCGCACAAGCTGGAGCTGCAGGAGTTCCCCGAGGACCTCCCGCCCGGTGCACAGCCGGAACGGCTGACGATTTTCGTCGAGAGCTCACTCGCGGCGCAGGCGCATCCCGGCGACCGGATTGCGGTCGTGGGAGTGATGCGGACGCGCGCGCAGTATACCGGGCGACGGGCGCGGACCGAGTTCGACGTCTACCTCTACGCGCACTCGATTGACGAGCGCGAAGCGGAGGCGGAAAATCTCGAGCCAACCGAGGAGGAGATGGAGCAAATCCTCGAGTTGTCGCGCCACCCCGACCTGCGCGAGCGCATCATCAACTCGATAGCGCCCTCGATTTACGGCATGAAGTGGCAAAAAGAGGCGATTGCGATGCAGCTCTTCGGCGGCGTCGACAAGCATCTTCCCGATGGTACCCGCATCCGCGGCGACATCCACGTGCTGATGATGGGTGACCCCGGCGTCGCCAAGTCGCAGCTGTTGCGGGCGGCCGCGCGGCTGGCGCCGCGCGGGGTAATGGCAACCGGCAAGTCCTCGTCGGCGGCCGGCCTCACCGCGGCGGCGGTCCGCGACGAGTTCGGCGAAGGGCGCTGGACGCTTGAGGCGGGGACGCTAGTGCTGGCGAGCGGGGGGCTGGCGTGTATTGACGAGATTGATAAGATGGATGAGAATGACCGGTCGGCGATGCACGAGGCGATGGAGCAGCAGACGGTGACGATTGCCAAGGCCGGCATCAACGCGCAGCTGCACGCGAAGTGTTCATTGCTCGCAGCAGCCAATCCCAAGCGGAGCCGCTTCGACAAGACCCTCCCGCTGCCGGGGCAGGTGAATATGCCCGTCACATTGCTGAGCCGTTTCGATATTTTCTTCATAATCCAGGACACGCCCGACCCCAAGCGTGACGCCGAATTGGCGACGCGGATTCTCGAGTCGCACCGCGCCGGCGAGCTGATCGGCAGCGGTGCAGATACCGAGCTTGAGGAACGCGAGCTCCAGCCGGCGATTTCGCGCGAACTGCTGCGGCTCTACGTCGGCTACGCGCGCAAGCTGCGACCGGTGATGACGCCGCAGGCGCAGCAGAAGCTGAAGGACCACTACACCTCGATGCGCAGGTCTTACCAGCAGCGCGGCGAGGAAGAAGAGCAGGTATTTCCGATTACCCCGCGGCAGCTTGAGTCGCTAATCCGGCTGGCAGAGGCGGACGCGCGCATGCACCTTTCGCACACCGTCGGGTCAGAGAACGCCGACCACGCCATCGAGATGCTGACGCTGTTCCTCACCATCACACTCCACGGCGATATCGACATGGCCTTCGACGGCCTGACCCCAAAGCAGCGGCAGCACGAGGAGAGCCCGCTGACGCTAATTTTAAACTTCATCCGGAAGGCAGGCGCAGAGGGCGCCGACATGCTGGAAATCTTGGACCATTTCGAAGAACAGGGCTTCTCTCGCAACAAGGGGGAGAAGTATCTGGAGGAGATGAGTCTAGACGGACGGATTCACGAACCAAAAACGGGAACGGGACGTTGGCATCTCGTCAGGTGAGCCGCTTTCCGCGCCAGAGACTGGACAGACTGCTACGCGCGATTCCCGGCTTCCCCGACCCACAGCGCGAGTTGGAGCAGTACCCAACGCCGCCAACCGCGGCGCTCGAACTGCTCGAGCGCGCCTGGCAGTCGGGCGACCTCGTCGGCAGCGTTGCCGACCTGGGGTGCGGTACTGGTCGGCTAGCGCTCGGCGCGGCGTTCCTCGGCGCGCAGGTAATCGGGGTGGAGCTGGACGAGGCGGCGCTGGCGGTCGCGCGCGGGGCGGCGGCTGACGCTGGTCTGACGGTGGAGTGGCGCTGCGAGCCGGTCGAGAACTGGACGCAGCAGGTTGATACTATAGTGATGAACCCACCCTGGGGTGCACAGCGACCCGGTGCTGACCGACCGTTCCTGCAGGCTGCACTCGAGACTGCGAACAGCATCTGGTCCATCCAGCCGGCGGTCAGCGACCGCTTCCTGCGCCGCTACGTCGAGCAGCTCGGCGGTGCCGTCACGGGCGCGTGGCCTGTTGGCCTGAAGCTGGAGCGGACCATGCAGCACCACACGCGCGAGCGGAAAACGGTCGAGGGAACCCTTTATCACCTGCACCCGGTCGGCGCGCGATGAGCCTGAGACTGCCGGGAGACCGACTTGCGAGTGCGATGGAATACATGCCCGGACCGGGCGTCTACGAGCGTGACGGCGAGCTGTTCGCGGCACTGACCGGCGAACTGGTGCGCGACGAGGAGCACACCGAACTGCGGGTGAAACCGGTTGTTTCGGTGCCGCTAGAATTCCACGTCGGTGACCGAGTGCTGGGGCGCATCCAGTCGCTGCGCGAGTCAATGGCAACCATCGAGGTCGTGCGCGTCAAGGGCAATTCACGGCAGGTTGGCACGTGGGTCATGGGCTCGCTGCACGTCTCGCGCATGTCCGAGGATTACGTTTCCAACACCAATGACGTCTACAGCGTCAACGACCTTGTCCAGGCGCGGGTTGACGAAACCAAGCCGGCGCTGAAGCTCAACACCAAGTCTGGCAGTGATGGTGTTGTCAGCGCGCGCTGCGGCGGCTGCCGCGACCACCTGAAAGTGGTCGACGGTGAGCTCTTCTGCGGCGAGTGCCGCAAGACGGAAGCGCGCAAGCTCTCCAGCGAGTATGGGCAGGTCCAGCTGTAGCACCCTGCTGCTGCTCGCGCTATTCCTGCTCCCGGCTGCCACAGGCGAACTCGATGCGAGCGCCAACGGCGAGGCACGACTGCTCTTCATCGAAGCTGGCGACGAAGTCATCTTCAGCGCGCTGGCGTCGGTCGACGCGACCGTCGAGTGGGATTTCGGCCGTGATGTGACGGGGCCGGGCAGCCGCTGGAACTCCTCGCGCGAGGTGAGCCATGTCATCCACGCGGCGGGAGCCTACAACGTCACCTGCACCGCCACTTACAGCGACGGCAGCGTCGAGCGGCAGCAGCTGTGGGTCGTCGCCAGCTGGGAGGAGCCGCTGGACGAGCCGGACGCTAACCGTCCGCTATTCATCGCGCTGGCGGGCAGCGAGCTCTTCATGGGCGGCTGGCTGCTACTGATAACGTGGCGACTGCGGGAAGAGAAGTCGTATCTCTAACCCTACCGCCCCTCAATGGCGGCGATGAAACGCCGGTCGAGCGGATGGCCGGGGGGATGTCCACGACCAGCCGCCGGATGAAGGGGTTGAATTTCTGTCGCAACGTGACCGGCTGGCTTGCGCCAGCCACATCAATGTGGAACTTCTGTGGGACCAGTGCGCCGAGAGGGATGAAGCGGCGGACCAGTGCCATTCCGGCACTGTCCTCGACCAATGAACCGATTTCGTTTCCGGCCGGGTCGAAGAGCGTCCAGTTGTCGCGCAGGATGGACTTCAGCGCCTTGCGGCGCGCCGAGCCGAGCGGTTCGCCGTTGCGCGAGTCGGTGATGTCGTAGCCGCCCCAGACATCGATGATGCTGCGAGCGCTGATTTTCAGCAGCTCATCGGTCATCGACTCGTCGCTGTAGAGCCGGATATCTTCCTTCAGTTTGAACGCCTTCTGCTTGCAGAAGCCATGGAGCTGGCCCTGCTCGTCGCGTAGCCAGAGCTTGTTGCCGAAGAACTTCCAGAACTTCTCGCGGATGACGTAGCGGTCCTACTGTAGTAGTTGTGACATGTTTCAGCGCTTGCGCCGTGCCGCCAGCCCGAGTCCCGCCAGCGCCGCCAGCAGGCCGGGGCCGGGAATCCCGCCGCCGCTACCGTCGCTGCCGTCACCATCACCGTCGCCATCGGTTCCTCCGCCGCCCGAGCGGGAGACGGTGACCGTGGTGGTGTAATAGTCGCGCGACGAGTCGAATGACGAGCCGTCGGACCAACGCACGGTGATGTCGATGTAGTGAGTGCCGGCGGCGTCGAAGCTGATGCCGATAATACGGTCGGTGGTCACCAACGTCTGCCCACCATAAACTATCTCGAACTCCTCTACTGGCCCGGTAGTGGCAGTGAGGTTAATCACCAGCTCCTCACTGACGGCTACCGAAGTAGAGCTGACACTGACGGCAAGGTATTTCGGCCCGGCTACGTCAGGCGTCGTAACGGTGAAACTGGCAGTCGCTGGCTCGCTCCAGAGGCCGCCGTCGTCCAGCACCCGCAGCGTCACCTCGTGCAGTCCAGCGGTATTGGAGGCGACGGTCGTGTCCCGAACGGTCGCGACGATGACGCCGTCGAGCGACCACTCCCAGCCGGCGATAGAGCCTTCGGCATCGCTGCCGCTGCCGTTGAGCGTCACAGCCGCATCGGGCTCGACCGTGGCGGGCGAGAGTAGAATGGTGGCGTTGGGCGGGGTGTTGGGGACAATGGAGAACTGCCGGAAGTTGCTGCCGCTCCAGGCCCCGTTGTCGTCCTGTACCTGTAGGTAGGCCTTGGCGTTCTCGACCGGCGTGTCAAAGGTGACCTCCCAAGTTTCAGCCGTCGAAACCGTCACGTTCTCATATTCCCAGTTCCAGCCGATGATGCTGCCGTCATCGTCGGTCGAGCTGGTAGCGCTGAAGGTAAGCGACTGAAACTGGTAGTAGTCGGGCGTGAAACCGCCTCCGGGACGCGGGTCGGGCGAGATGATGGTGATGATCGCCATCGGTGGGTCGTTGGGCAGCCCGACACTGAGCGAGTCGGAGACCCAGGGTGAGAGGGTACCGTTGCTGTCGACAATGCGGAACCACACCTTGTAGTTGCCTTCGGTGAGGTTGTCGACCGTGACGGTCTTGTTGTAGAGGCTAAAGAGCGTCGAGCCGCCATCACCTGAGCGGATATCCCAGCGATACTCGTCACACACCTCGACGTCGCCGCTGGCGCCGGTGCAGTGGCCCGCAAGAGTGATTACCTGCCCCTCCTTGGCGGGACTGGGCGAGATGGAATCTATGTGAGCCAGTGGGATAGGGGGCAGCACACTCAGCATTGCCTGTACCGGCTCACTCTGCTGGTCCAAGTCGTCAGTGACTACCAGTTCGATGGTATGGTCCCCAATCGAGAAGTCGTTCTCGACAAATGTCATCTCGTCCGAGAGCCAGTCGCCGTTGATGGTCCAGAGATAGGACTCGATGCGGGTGGCGGGGTCGTAGTAGTCGCCCGCACCGACGAAGTTCGCTACCTCGCCCTGGTGCACCGTAGGTGGGTTGATAGTAATCGAGGCCTCCGGATTGCGCGGCGGGGTGCCGGTGATGTTGAGCCAGCTCTCGGCGGCTGCGCTCCACTCTCCGCCCGCCTGCACCGTGAGCGTGATGCTGTGGTTGCCGCGGCTGAAATCCGACGACGCCATCTCGAACATCATGTCCGCCATCTGCCCGCCGGAATGGATTACGCCGTCCAGCGAGGAGTTCCAGTAGACCTCCTGCAACTGGTCGTCGTCCTCATCGTGATAGTCCCCCTCGAACCTGACCGTCTCGCCCGACTGCTGGTCAACCACCTGCGGATCAATCAGCATGATAGTTGCTTCAGGGACAGCCGCCTCGGAACCGGCGGCGACAAGCAGTGCGAGCCCCAGCAGGGACAGCACGAGCACACCTTGGCGCATCCACCGCCGTGAGCCTACCGGATAATTAACGGTTCCCTCTGCGCCAAACACCCCTCCGGCAGCCCCGCAAGGCGACCCGCAGGCGGCGCTAATCTTCGCGTTCATCGTCCTGCCGGCGGTCGGTGTGGTGCACCGGGAACATCAGCTCGCCGAGCGACGGTCGTTTCCCGCCGCGCTTCTGCGCCGCGTAGCGCAGCACCGCCCAGGCGGCCGCGACGCCGAGGGCGACCCCAGCCACCGCGAGCCAGCCCATCAGTAATCGGGCTCAGTTTCTTCACCCTGCAAATCGGGCTCGAACTCGGCGTGCAGCTCGGACATCAGGAGATTCAGCAGCGAATCGAAGCGGATGCTCCGTATCTCGCGCGCACCGCCCATACCGGTCGTCACCCGCGCCACGAAGTCGGTTTCCGCCGACTCAATCTCAATCTGGCAGATGGACTCCTCCATATCGGCGCCGAAGGGAGGTGGTATAAAACGGTTACATCCTGAAAACACCAAACCGCGTTTCCGGCATCTCGCCGTTGAGCGCCGCCGAGATGCCGAGCGCGACGACCATGCGGGTATCGAGCGGGTTGATGATGCCGTCGTCCCAGAGCCGCGCGGTCGAGTAGTATGCGCTCCCCTCACGCTCGTATTTCTCGAGAATCGGAGCGCGTATTTCCTCCCGGGCTTTTGCGGAGAGCGACTTGCCGGCCGCCTCGAGCTGCTGCTGTTTGACGGTCGCGAGCACGTCAGCCGCCTGCTCGCCGCCCATCACCGAGATGCGCGCATTGGGCCACATCCAGAGCTGGCGCGGCCCGTAGGCGCGGCCGCACATGCCGTAGTTACCGGCGCCAAAGCTGCCGCCGATGATGACCGTGAACTTCGGGACGCGGGCGTTGGAGACCGCCATCACCATCTTGGCGCCATCCTTGGCGATGCCGCCCGACTCATATTCGCGGCCGACCATGAAGCCGGTTATGTTCTGCAGGAAGAGCAGCGGGATGCCGCGCTGGCAGCACATCTCAATGAAGTGCGTGCCTTTCAGCGCCGACTCGGAAAAGAGCACGCCGTTGTTGGCAAGAATCCCAACGGGGTAGCCCATCAGCCGCCCGAAGCCGGTCACCAGCGTCTGCCCGTAGAGCGGCTTGAACTCGTGGAAGCGCGAGCCGTCGACCATGCGCGCGATGATTTCGCGCACGTCGAACGGCTGCCGCGAATCGCTTGGCAGGATACCGTAGATTTCAGCCGGGTCGTGCAGCGGCTCCTCGGGCGGCGCCACCTCCAGCTTCGCCTTCGGGGAGCGATTCAGGTTCTCAAGGATTGAGCGGGTGATTTCGAGCGCGTGCTGGTCGTCCTCAGCAATATGGTCGCTGACGCCGCTTTCGCGGCAGTGCACGTCGGCACCGCCCAGTTCCTCCGCCGTCACGTCCTCGCCGGTGGCGGCCTTTACCAACGGCGGCCCCGCCAGGAAGATGGTGCCCTGCTCGCGGACGATGACGGTCTCGTCGCTCATCGCCGGGACATACGCGCCGCCGGCGGTGCAGCTGCCAAGGACGACCGCGACCTGCGCGATGCCGGCGGCCGACATCTGCGCTTGATTGTAGAATATGCGGCCGAAATGCTCGCGGTCGGGGAAGACCTCGTCCTGCTTCGGCAGGAACGCGCCGCCGCTATCGACGAGATAGATGCAGGGGAGCCGGTTCTCGGCGGCCACTTCCTGCGCGCGCAAGTGCTTCTTCACGGTCAGGGGGTAGTAGGTGCCTCCCTTGACCGTCGCGTCGTTGGCGACGACCATCACCTCACGCCCATGGACGACGCCGATGCCGGTCACGATGCCGGCCGCCGCCACCGGGTCGTCGTAAACCCCGTCGGCGGCGAGCGTCGAAAACTCCAGAAACGGCGCGCCCGGGTCGAGCAGCGCGTCAATTCGCTCGCGCACCGGCAGCTTGCCGCGCGCGCGGTGGCGCTCGACCGACTTCGCAGGGCCACCCTGCCGCGCCTGCGCCAGCCGCTCATTCAGCTCCACCACCAGCACGCGGTTGCGCTCCCGGCTGGCGTGGAATTCGGGGTCGGCGGTGTCGACGCTGCTCGCGAGCGGCTCCATCAGGCCGCCTCCAGCTCAACCACCAGCTCGCGTTCGCGCACCTGCCCGCCCGGCACAGTCGCGGTCACCTGCGCCACCATACCGTCGCGCGGCGCGCGCAGCCGGTGCTCCATCTTCATCGCCTCCAGGATTGCGAGAGTGTCGCCTTTCGCGACCGAATCGCCTGCGGAAACACGCAGCTCGACCAGCTTGCCGGTAATCGGCGAGAGCAGCTGGTCGCTCGCCGCCTCCGGCTCGCCGCTGCGGGCCGCGGCAACGCGCTCGAGCTCCCACGCCTGCCCGCAGCAGTGGACCCAGGTGCGGCGGCCGTCGCGGACGATATGCACCTGCACCGCACCGCTTCCGGCGTCGATTTCGTAGAGCCCCTCCCCGAGCTGCTCGAGATGCCCTTCGGCCGGCTCGCCGTCAACCTCGCCTGAAAAATCGTCGCCGCGCAATTTCAGCGCAACGGTGTGCTGCGAATCGCCGCAGCGGAAGGTTTGCGACATCACACCCCCTGCCGCCAGCCGGAGTGCCCGCCCCACGGCGACCACGGGTCGCGGCCAGCCGCCGTCGTCGGCGGCCGGCCACTGCCGCTGCGGGTTGCGCCCGCCGCGACGAGCGCCTCCAGCGGCGGGGGCACGGGCGCCCAGTCGGCGAAGTGGGTCTCGATAAAATGCGTGTCCAACTCGCCCGCGCGGAACGCATCGTGGCGCAGCAGCGCCTCGAGGTGCGCGAGGTTGGTCGGCGGCCCGAGGATAACGTAGTCGCGCAGCGCCTGCCCCATGCGGTCGAGCGCGTCCTCGCGAGTCGCGTCGTACGCCAGCAGCTTGGCGAGCAGCGGGTCGTAGTCACTGCCGATTTGCTGGCCTTCGGCGATGCCGGAGTCGACGCGGATTCCCGGCCCTGCCGGTTCGCGTAGCCGCCGAATGCGGCCGGGCGACGGCAGGAAGTTGCGCGCCGGGTCCTCGGCGTAGACACGGCACTCGATGGCGTGGCCGCGTGGCGCGATGTCGGACTGCTGCAGCGTCAGCGGCTCGCCGGCGGCAATCCGCAGCTGCCATTTGACGAGGTCGACGCCGTACACCAGTTCGGTAACGCCATGCTCGACCTGCAAACGCGTGTTCATCTCGAGGAACCAGAATTCCCCGTCCTGAAACAGGAACTCGACCGTGCCGGCGTTGCGGTAGCCGACCGCCGTTGCGGCTGCGACGGCCACCGCACCCATCTGCTCGCGCAGTTCGGGCGTCAGCGCGAGCGACGGCGCCTCCTCGATGACTTTCTGGTGCCGTCGCTGGACCGAGCATTCGCGCTCGCCGAGGTGCACCGTATGGCCCGCATTATCAGCCAGGATTTGCACCTCAATGTGGCGTGGCCGGTTTATATACTGTTCGAGGAGAAGTCGGCCGTCGCCAAAAGCCGCCTCCGCCTCGTGCCGTGCCGCCTCGACGGCCGCCTCAAGGCCGTCGGCGGCCTCTACGACGCGCATCCCCTTGCCGCCGCCACCGGCGACTGCCTTGACCAGCAGCGGATAGCCTATTTTTTCGGCAACCGCTGCAAAATTATCCTCGACAACCCCGGCCTGCCCCGGGATGACGGGGACGTCCGCCGCCTGCATCAGCGCCTTGGCGGCCGACTTGTCACCCATCTGGCGAATCGTCTCCGCGGTCGGGCCGATGAATACCAGCCCCGCTTCCTCGACCGCGGCGGCGAAGTCGCCGTTCTCGGAGAGGAAGCCGTAGCCGGGATGGATGGTGTCGGCGCGGCTCGAGCGCGCCGCCGCGATAATCTTCCCGGCGTTGAGGTAGCTCTCGGCTGGCGCCGCTGGCCCGAGGGCGACCGCCTCGTGGGCGAGCCGCACGTGCGGCGCGTTCGCGTCCGGTTCCGAATACACGGCGACCGTCGCGAGTCCGAGCTCGCGACAGCCGCGGATGACCCTGCACGCAATCTCGCCCCGGTTCGCGACCAGTACCCGCCGCATCTACCACTCCGGCTTGCGCTTTTCAAGGAAGGCTGCGACGCCCTCCCGGGCTTCGTCAGAGTCGCGCAGCGCGGTGATGGCGCGCGCCAGCCGCGCGTCGCGCTCGTCGGAAGTCTCGTCGCGCCCCAGCAGCAGCTCCTTGATGGCGCGCTGCGCCTGCGGCCCGCCCGCGCGCAGCGCGTCGAGCAATTCGCCCGCCGCCGCTTCGAGGTCGTCTGCAACGCTCGTGAGCAGCCCCAGCTCGAGCGCCCGTGCGGTGTCGAAACGCTCGCCGGTCAGGAACAGCTCGCGCGTGCGCGCCACGCCGAGCCGCTGCATCGCCCAGGGCGAGATGACCGCCGGCGCGAGTCCGACCCGCACCTCGGTAAAGCCGAATTCGGCGCCGGGAGCGGCAAGCACGAAGTCGCACGCCGCCACCAGCCCCATCGCGCCGCCGTAGCAGCCGCCCTTCACCAGCGCCAACGTCGGCAGCGGGCACTCGGCGATGGTGCGGAACAGCTCGGCGAGTGCCTCACCCTGTTCGACCGTCGGTGGCGACGCCATCCAGCCCAGGTCGGCGCCGGTGCAGAACTGCTTCCCTTCGCCCACCAGCGTGACGGCGCGCAGGCCAACATGCTCGGCAGCGCCCGCGAAAGCAGCGGTCAGCGCGCCCATCATCTCGGGGGTCAGCGCGTTGCCCTTCCGGGGGCGGTTGAGGACCAGCCGCAGGACGTCGTCGCGGGACTCGATACGGACCTCCGGCGCGGCTGCCATCTGGCGGCGAGAGGTCGCGGGATTTAATGCTAGTGCGCATCGACGTGCGCCTCGAGGTCCTCGCCGCCGGCGAAGGCGGACTGGATGAGCGCATAGAGCCCGTCCATCCCTTCGCCCTCGCGCGCCGAGACCGCCACCAGCTGGCTCTCGAGCGCCAGCGTCTGTAGCACCCGCAGCAGCTCGCCCGAAAGAATCGCACTCATCCCCTCGCCGGGCGGCATGTCGCCGCGCAGCACCTCGAGGTCGGCGGCCCAGCTAAGGATGCGGTCCAGTTCCTCGGGCTCGAGCAGGTCCGACTTGGTCAGGACAGGGAACATCGGCACCGGGAAACGCAGGTGCGCCGCCGCGGCGAGCAGCAGCTGCGTCACGAAACCCGTAGGGGTGCGCGACAGTAGCGGGTCGAAGAGCATCACCAGCCCGGTGCGTGACGAGAGACCATCGACGAAAACGCGTGGCGCCTCGCGGTAGAGGAATAACTCGGTCTGTCCCGGAGTATCGACCATGACGTAGTCGCAGTTGAGCGCCTCAATTTCTTTCTGTAGCCACTCCAGCTCGACCGCCAGCAGGTCGGCGCAGACGACCTGCGCCCCGTTGGGGCCGAGGCCGTATTCGGCCATCACGTCGCGCAGCGTCAGCCGCTCACGCACGTCGATATCAGGCGCGTAGGGAATCGTCTCGGCGCCCGGGTCGAGGTTAACGGCGATGGGGTCGAAACGCTGTAGCGTGAGCCACTCCTTGAGCGTCGCGACCAGCGTCGACTTCCCAGCCCCGGCGGGGCCGACGAAGTAAAGCAGCGCCGTGTGCGCCATCAGCGACGACGTCGCAGGAGGGCTACCGTACCGAGCAGCGAGAGCGCTGCCAGTCCCGAGATAGAGGGAATCCCGAAGAGGCCACCGCCTTCTTCTTCATCGTCGCCGGTGCCGCCGGTGCCGACGTCGCCGAATTCCTCCTTGCTCGAGGGGTAAATGTTGTTCCCCTCATCAATCTCGCGCACCCTGTCATTAGGGTCAACCTCAGCAACGAAAATGAACTCGCCCTTCTCACGCGCCCAAGTGAAAGTGAGCGACCAACTGCTGCCACGTGAGAGAGCGCCGTTGATGGTCTTGGTGCCCAGATCATCGAGCACCTCGGCACTGTTGCTAGCAGCGGCGTAAGCCGCGTAGTCGTAGACTTTCAGCGCCACCTCGACATCCCACAGAGACGACTGCTCACCTTGCGGGTAGAGGACATCGACGATGACCTGCACCGAGTTGGCAGTCTCCCTAATAGTCAGCCTCTCGATTACCAAGTCGGTGGTCAGCTTCTCGATGTCCGCCATCACCGAGTCAATGTTGTTGTCTTCATTAACATCAATCTGGGCAAATATCTCGACTTCAACTGTGTAGTTGTCAGCGCGGTTTTTATCTGGTATCCAGTCAAACATGATACCTGCGCTAGAATTTCCCGCGGTCAGGTTTAAGTAGGCAGTATTCGGTAAAAATATTGTTACTGTCTCTGGCCAGTCATCGGGCTGCCAGTCGTTCGATTCCCCGTTTGGTTTTTCAGGTGAAATAGTGAAATTCTCGCCAGGCTCAAGCTGGAGGACGTCACCCCAACCACCAGTACCCTTGACAGACACACGGAAAAACAGGTAGTAAAATCCTGACGCCGGGAGGTTGTCGAAGCCCACTTCGAAAGAGAGAGGATGGATCTTGCCCGAGAGACCGCTGGTGGTCGAAACGTCGCGCACCCAGGCGTCGATGCTCGTGACCGAGGGGAGGATGTCGTACGCCTCGTTGTTATTCTCGTCCATCTCCTTGATATCGTCGGCCGCGTCCGCCTTGGCGACCACCTTGTAGGTTGCCATGTCGCCAAAGATGTAGTCGATGGAGACGTTGAGGCTCTGGCCAATGGCCAATGGCTGCCCCACCGCGACGGTGCCGATACTGGACATGAAAGGCGCCGAGGTCGAGAAGCTGACCGACAGGTCTGCGCCCTCGCCACCATTCATGTCGCGCAGTCCCTGGTTCACAAGTACAGCGGTGATGGTGCTGGCGACACCGACCATCGCGCTACCGCCCTGGTCGATGGGGGTCACAACGACCTCGCTGATGACCAGGTCTGGCAGTTTCTCCTTGACCTCAATGTAGAGGTCGTTGCGCAGGTTGTTGGTCTCGTCCCACTCGTTAATCATATTGCCTGGGTCGGCCTCTACCACAAGGGTGTAGTCGCCAACACAGGGCAGCCCACCGCACATGAATGGTATCTCCCAGACGAAGGTGAAGAGGGTGATGGCAGGGTAGGTGCCGACGTCGAATGGCCCCAGCGTATAGGGACCGTATTCGTTGAAGGCGGGATCGGTAATCTTGAGTCGCACACTGGCGTTCTCAGCCATCATGTCGCCCAGCTCCGACTGCTGGATTTCGAGGTTAAGGTCAATCGTGTCGCCGGCATACGCCTGCCCATTGGTCGCTGCGCCGGCAACCTGTAGGTCTGGCCTCTCCTCGATGACCGTCAGGTATTCGTCGTTGATGTCGTGCC
Organism: Candidatus Thalassarchaeaceae archaeon; assembly: GCA_963578705.1. GTDB lineage: Archaea > Thermoplasmatota > Poseidoniia > MGIII > CG-Epi1 > UBA8886. Next base: position 6,111 of record CAUZDT010000017.1, on the reverse strand, counting down.
AGCTGCGGTTGTTGTTCCCCTCGCGTGATTCATCGATGTTGTTGTCCGGGTCAATTAAGATGCGTACGTCCCAGTCACCGACACCATCCATGGGGATGGACCAGTTCATCGCCAAGGCCGACTCGGATTCAAAAGTCTGGCCAGCACCGATGGAGAAGCGAATAGTGTCAGTGCGATTGGCCTCCTGCCAGCCGTTGCCATCACAAGGGCACTTCTCCAGCTCGAGCGCCACAACAGTACCGGGGGGCGCATCGCCTTCACCAAGGTTAGCGAGGGCGTAAAGGAATTGCGCCTCTCTGCCCGTGACCGCCTCGGGCGGGACCATGCGCAGGGTTTCCAGCCCCTGCTCGTGCCAAGTCAGGTCGGGCTTGGTGCAGTCACCGACACAGAGTTCGTGGACGTCGACGTTGTTAGCGGTGTCGTTGTCCTCGGTGTTGTTATCATAGTAATCAGCGACAACGGTGAATTTGTAGAGCCCGTCCTCAGTGTCCGAAGGGACCAGATAGCTGAACTCGAACTGTTGTGCGCCACCTCCCGGCGCATCCGGTGGTGGGGGGCTAATGTATTCGTAGTGCAGCGGGGTGGGGTCAATCCAGTTGACAGGTCCTTCGTCAACCCCGTCAAAGAATACACCAACGGTGACCGGTGTGGCAGTGCTGACATTGCCGAAGTTGCCGAAGCTGAAGACGACAGGAACCTCCTGCCCCGGCTGGCCTTCAGTAGTATCCATGTCGAGCGCAGCCCAGACGTCAGCATTGCCGATTTCAGGCTCGACGTTGAACCAGCCTTCGTATTCGTTGTTGTCCTCGTCGCCCTCGTCGATCGTATCGTCATAGTCGACTATGGCGGTGGGGGTCGTTTCGCCCTCCACGTCGAAGGTAATCTGCAGCGTCAGTGAGCCGGACTCGCCTTCATCCATATCGATGGGGTCTGATTTGACCATCTCGGTGCCGCCGGCGTCCTCAATACCGATGACGACGCCAGTGGCGCCGGCATGGCCGTTGTTCTTCCAGCCGACATGTACCTCATAAAGGGTATTGGCGCGCGGTGGCGGACTGCCCTCAACCTCGTAAAATTCCTCAATGACCAGGTCTGGTCCATGGTCACCTGCGGCGGTCGGGAACACCATGAGCCCAGATAGCAGTAATGCTCCCGCAAGCAGGACGGCAGTAAGCCTGTTTCCATTGTTGGATTCCATACAATCTCCCTTTGCGCGCACGCTGCCGCGGCTTAATAAGGGTGTCCACGACGGCCTTATATCGACTCCTCAAGTGGCGGGCGCATGCGATTCGAGATAGAGGGCAATCCCGATTACGGCGAGGTTAACATCGAGCTCGGCCCGGGCGAGGAGCTGCTGGCGGAGCCAGGGGCGATGTCGCGCATGTCGTCGAACATGGAGGCGAAGTCGAAGCGGCTCGGCTCGTTCTTCGGCGCCCTTATCCGCAAAATGTTCGGCGGCGAGTCCTTCTTCGTCGGCCGCTTCACGCATCCCGACGGCGGCAGCGTCACGATTGCGCCGCGGCTGCCCGGCACGGTAACGCACCGGCAGATGAACGGCGACAGCGTCTTCCTGACGGCGGGCGCGTTCCTCGCCTGCACGCCCGGCCTGACGGTCAAAGCCAAGTTCGGCGGGCTGCGCGCGCTCTTCTCGGGTGAAGGCGCCTTCCTGGTAGAGGTTTTCGGCACCGGCGACCTGTTCTACAACGCCTACGGCGGCGTGGTCGAGCAGACTGTCGCAGGCAAGTTCACGGTCGATACCGGCCACCTGGTCGCCTTCGAGCCGTCGCTACAGTACACCATCGGCGGGATGGGGAACCTGAAATCCACGTTCCTCTCGGGCGAGGGGCTGGTTATCAAGTTCCAGGGCAACGGCAAGGTATGGGTCCAGACGCGCACGCTCGACGGGCTGGCGGGCTGGCTCACCCCGAGGCTCTGACATGGACGTAAACGTAGCAAACCGGGGAGCTTTCGGCTCGGCACTGGTGACGCTCCAGCCGGGCGAGGAGTTCATCTCCGAGGCGGGGGCGATGTATCGCGCCTCGGGCAATATGGAGATTGAAATCAAGTCGCGTAAGCGCGAGGGGGGCGGGCTCTGGGGCGCGCTCAAGGAGGGCGCCAAGGCGATGTTCGCGGGCGAATCCTTCTTCCTCTCGACCTACCGCGTCAAGGACAGCCAGCCCGGAGAAGTCGGCCTCGCGCCGATACTGCAGGGCGAAGTTTCGTCGCTGAAGGTCGGCCCCGAAACGTGGATTTGCGCCGGCGGCTCGTTCCTCGGCGCGTCGAGCGGAGTTGAACTCGACACACAGTATCAAGGCTTGAAGAAAGGGATGTTCTCTGGCGAGGGGCTGGTCTACGTCCGCGCTTCAGGGCAGGGCGAACTGCTGGTGAGCGCCTACGGTCGCATCTCGGAAGTCGAGGTGCGCGGCGGAATCACGATTGACAACGGCCACGTCGTCGCCTTCAGCGAAGGGCTGGAATATGATATCGGCAAGGCGGGCGGCTGGATTGCATCGGCGCTCTCGGGAGAGGGACTGGTGCTGAAGTTCCGCGGCAACGGCCGCATCCTGGTCCAGTCGCATGACCGCGACCGGCTCGGGCAGGCGCTGGGGCCACTGCTGCCCTCGAGGGAGCGCTGATGCGCCACCGCCTGATTTGTGGGCCGGGCTACGCGGCGGCCGAAATCGAGCTGTCGCTGGGCGAGGAGCTGGTCGCCGAGGCGGGCGCGATGGCGTGGATGGACGACTCCATCGCAGTGCGCACGCAGGCGCGCGGCGGCATCCTGAAGGGGCTGGGGCGCATGATTACCGGCGAGAGCTTCTTCCAAAACACCTACTACGCCGAAGGCACGCCGGGGAAGATTGCGCTGGCGCCGGGCGTCCCGGGCGATATCGTGCCCTACGAGATGCGGGACGAGACGCTCATCATGGAGCGCGGCGCCTATCTTGGGCACAGCGGCGACATTGAGACTTCGGTGAGCTTCGAAGGCTTTACCGGCATCTTCGCCGAAGGGCTGCTGGCGCTACAGGTCAAAGGCACGGGGCTGCTCTTCTTCAACTCCTACGGAGACATCCAGGAAGTGGCGGTCGACGGCAGCTACACTGTCGACAGCGGCTACGCGGTCGCGTGGCAGTCATCGCTTGACTACAGCATCGGCCGCACCGGCCGCTCCATCGGCACGTTCCTGTTCGGCGACCAGCTGGTCAGTCGTTATCAGGGCCGCGGCAAGCTCTGGGTGCAGACGCGCAGCCCGCGCACGCTCGCCAGCTGGGTTCACCCGTTCCGGCGGGTAAAGAGCGATAACCAGTGATGGGGGCGCTGGCAGACGACATCGTCGGCTGCCGCGCCTGCCCGCGCCTTGTGGCCTACGCTACCGATGTTCGTGAGAGCGGCCGCAAGCCCGGCTTCGTCGCTGGCGACTACTGGTGCCGGCCGGTGCCGTCTTTCGGCGGCCGCGACGCGTGGCTGCTCATCGTGGGGCTGGCGCCCGGCACCCACGGCGCGGGGCGCACCGGACGGCCGTTCACCGGTGACTACGCCGGCGACCTGCTCTTTCGCGCGCTGTGGGAGCTGGGCTGGAGCAGCGGGCCGGAATCACGCTCGCGAGACGATCCGCTCGCGCTCGACGGCGTGCGCATCGCCAACGCACTGCGCTGCGCGCCACCGCAGAACAAGCCGGACGGCGACGAGCTGAAGCGCTGCCGGCCGTTCCTCGAGCGCGAGCTGGCGCTGCTGGCGCAGCTCGAAACCGTGCTGGCGCTGGGCGGCGTGGCGCACCGGCAAGTCATCGCGACTGTCGGGGGGCGACAGGTTGACCACAAGTTCGGGCACGGTGCGCGCCACGCGCTGCCGGGAGTCGAGTGGGAGTTGGTCGACAGCTACCACCCCAGCCGCTACAACCTGAACACACGGCGGCTCACAGCGGAGCAATTCACGGAAGTTTTGTCGTCCCTCCGCGATTGATATTAATAGCGCCCGGCCTGCGCCCAGCGATGGAACGGAGTCGGCTGCCGCTGCCGCTCACCGCCGGGGTGCTGCTGCTGCTCGGCGCGGGGGGGCGGATTGCGCTGCACGCGCATCCCAACGTCGAGACCGTGATGGTCGCGACCTTCCTGGCTGCGATGCTGCTCCCCTTCGCTTGGGCGGTCGCGGTGACGATGGGGATGATACTGCTCTCCGACTGGTGGCTCGGCTACCTCTGGGGCTCGCCCATCATTGCGTTCACCTATTCGGGATTCCTGCTCGTCGCACTCGCGTCACGCCGCTGGCGCCCGCAGATTGGCGGGCAGCTCTCGCCCGGGCTGGCGATGCGCTTTGCCGGCGTGGGGGTAGTCTTTGCGGCGGTCTACGACGGCTGGACCAATTTCGGCGTATTCTGGCTCTGGTGGGCGCATACGCCGGGCAACCTGCTGGCGGTCTACACACTGGGGCTGCCGTTCATGCTCTACCACCTGCTCTCGAACATCGTCACCTTCACCCTCGTCGGGCTCCCGCTCTGGGTCGCGCTGGGCGCCCCGGCCGGCGACGAGGCGGCGTTGCCCGCGGGCGACACCGCCCGCGACTGAAGCGGGAGTGGCCGCCGGCTGACCTTTATATCGCTCGTGGGGCAGGCAGGCTGATGTCCCGGGGGCGCCTCGCTGCACTGCCGCTGGCGCGGCGCACCACAGTCATATTGCTATTGGCGCTGCTGCTGCTGGCGCCGCCGGTCGCGCTGCCGGGGCCGGCAGCGCCACTCGGGAGTTCGCTGCTGGGAACGGCGGGCGGCGAGGAGCCGCTGCCGAAGTGGGGCTTCTACGTCTACATGGCGGGCGACAACTCGCTCTCCAACCAGACGACCGACGACCTAGATGAGATGCTGGAGGTCGGCTCGAACGAGAATCGTGAAGTAGTGGTGCTGGTCGACCAGGAAGGTGAAAATGACAGCCGCGCCTACCGCGTGCTGCGCAACGGCCTCGAGGAGACGCCGCTGGCGGACGTCGGCAGTGGCTGGGGCGACGAGCTGGACATGGGCGACCCGGCCACGCTGCGCGACTTCCTGACGTGGGCGACGACGGAATACCCGACGCAGGAGCGCATCCTGGTCATCTGGAACCACGGCAACGGCTTCAAGCGCGTCGCCGAAGATGGGGGAAGTTACCTGACGGTGCCGGAAATCGAGGGGGCGCTCGCAGAATACCGTAGCGCAACCGGCCACGGCCCGCTGACGCTGATTGGCTTCGACGCCTGCCTAATGGGGATGTTCGAGATTGCGTACGAGCTGCGCGAGCACGCCGCCTACATCCACGGCTCCGAGGCGTATGAGCCGCAGGAAGGGTGGACCTACAACCACCTGCTGCCGCTGCTCGGCGCGGAGACCACTCGCGAGGCGATGCTCGAGGCGGTGGTCCACACCTACATCGAGAGCTACCGCAATGACTCGGTCCTCAGCGGCTACTCGGTGACTGCGGCAATAATCGACACTGCGCAGCTGGAGCCGCTCCATGAAGCCATTTCCGGCTTCGGCACGGAGCTGCGTGCAATCCAGACACTCTACCGCGACGAAGTGGACGAGGCGCGCGCCAACTCGCAGGTCTTCGAGAACAACGCCTATCGTGACCTGCACGACCTGACGCTGCTTGCCGTAGAATGGGCACCTTCTCCAGCGGTTCGCCTGGCCGGTGAGAGTGTGCGGCAAGCACAGGCGAACGCTACCGTCGTCGAAGAGCACTGGACCAAGCCGGGCCGTCGCGACGTCAGCAATGCACACGGACTCACCATCTACTACCCTGCCTCGACCCCGTCATCGAAGTACTTCGACCTGGCTGCCGCCACGGGAGGCTGGCGAGACTTCATCGACGCGCTCGCTTCCGAGCCGCCGCAGCCACTCGCGTCGCTCACGGCAGAGGCAGTCACCGATGGCGCCAACATCACGCTCTCCGGCAGCTACTCCGGCGATGCCGCCCGGCTGGAGCTGTTCCTGCAGGACGCGAATGGCAACATCGTCGCGCATGAGGAACATATGCTCGGAGGCGGCGCACTCCCCACAGTCATGCTGCAACCTGGCCGCTCCGGCAGCTACCGCCTCGATGTGCTGCTCTACGACGGTGACGGCTGGTTGCAGGACCACTACATCGC
>CAUZDT010000016.1:0-22619 GCA_963578705.1 Candidatus Thalassarchaeaceae archaeon | reverse complement strand
ACGACCGGCGGGTGCTCTCGCTGGCGATCGACAACCGCGGTATGCCGCGCGAGGAGCTGCTGCGGCGCAGCGGACTCGACCCGGACACGTTCAAGACGACGCTGTCACGGCTGTACCATTCACTGCACATGGCGCGCACCCCGCGCGGCTACTACCGCACGCTCCCCGTCGGGCGCGTGCTCGACCGCGAGGAGGCGCGCTTCCGCGTCGTGAAACGGCTGGTGAAGCAGTTCGGGATTGTCTCGGCCGAACGGCTGGGGCTGCTGGTCAAGAGCGAAATTCCGATGGCCGAACTGCGCGCCATCCTCAGCCGCATGGAGCGCGACGGGGCGCTGGTCAAGGGGTTCCTGCAGGAGGGCGACGACACGCTGATGTGGCTCGTCAAGGAGGACCTGCCCCACGTCCGCGGCCACGCCTTCCAGGGCAGCTTCGTCCTGCACCAGGCGGACCGGCTGGCGCACTACCTCTCCGAGGAGGTGCGGCAGGAATTCGGCCTCGGCGCCTGCTACGTCATCTACTCCGGTACCCACCGCACCGGCGCGTTCAAGATGAGCAAGCGCGGCAAGGATGCCGTCGTTTCGCACTTCGTCGGTGGAACCCACGAGCGGCACGTGGTCGAGGCGTGGGCGCGGCAATGGCGCATGAATCTCGAATGGAACCTCGAGGATGAGATGCAACGACCGCTGGAGAGAGAAGCCAGGCCAAAGGGCGAAGATGACGAGACGAGCCCCGCGCCAGCCGAGGCGTAGCCTCAGCTGAACTTGCCGTAGACCCGGTCGGGGAGTTCGACGTGGATGCGGTGCGCCAGCGTCTCGTCGAGCATCCCATCCTCGAGCGCAGCGCGCGTGCGGCGCGGCACCGTGCGGGGACCCATGACGGCGCCCGGCCGGGCGGGGTCGTCAAGGTAGTCGGTCTCGAGCATGAACTCCGTCCCCAAAGCCGCGGCCGCCCGTAAATTGGTGCGCGACGCGATGACGGAGACGGCCAGCCCCGCTGGCGCCTCGAGCGCGCCCGGGCCGCCGTAGTGCTTCACCAGCCGCGCCTTCGGGAAGCGCGCGCGGTCGGCAATCTCACCCAGCTCGGCCATCACTTCGGGCGTCCCGGACTCGGTATGCAGCACCGCCGCGCCGTCCACTTCGCGCGTCCGCGCCAGCGCCGCTTCGAGCAGGCGATTGGCCTGCTCCCACACCGCCGCGTCGACCGGGAAATGCGGCCGCCCCAGCTCACCCAGCCCCGCCAGTTCGCCCTCGGCTACGAGGGTGCAGCAATGGTCAACCGCTTTTAAATATAGGTCTTCGGCAACCGTATCGCCCAGTTTTTCGGCCATCTGCACCAGTTCAACCGGGTGCGGCGCCGCGACGACCGCGACGCAGGCACCTGCATCGCGCGCCTCGCCGGCAAGGCGCAGCGTGGTGGCGACCTGCACCTTGAATTGCGGCAGCTTCCGCCATTCCCCGTACGGCTTGTGGACCAGCACCAGCCGGCTGCCACCCGCCTTCAGGAACTCGCGCACGGCATCGCCGCGGCGACCGCGGGGGTCAAGGTGGAAATGGTCATCGGTGACCTCCATTCGAGGGGTAAACTTACGGAACAGTTATATGAATGGGTGTGTGGGAGCCCCTCCGGCCATGAAGCGTATCCTGCTGTTCCTGTCGTTGCTTTGCTTAACCGCAGCCCTCGCGCCGCAAGCGAGCGCGGCCGACTCGGTTTTCCAGCTCAATCCCGACGACCCGGACGACGGCTACGCCGAGGTCGATACCGGGGCGTGGTTGAACATGACTGTGCGGATTATGAACGAGAACGACGACCCGCACGACTTCGATCTGAAGGTGCTGAACGCGAGCGACCTGAACAGCGAGGGGCTCAAGACCTACTGGACCCACAACGGGCAGGAAGAGCTGGGCGGGAAACCGACCGAGATTGTGGTCAGCGTTTCCGGCACCGACGAGATGGACGAAATTCGGCTCACCATCGAGGCCAACCCGAACGCGCTCTATGGAAGCTGGTTCGTCAGCCTGCGCGCGCACGACAAGGACACCACAGTCGACCCCGACCAGCAGAATCGCTACCTCAACCTGACGATTCACGTCAACGAGAAGAGCGGCGTGACTGTTTCCGTTTCCGACTCGTCCTCGACCGACCTCTCGGTCGATGTCGACAGCGAAGCGAGCTACACGCTACAGGTGCAGAACACTGGCAACCGACAGGACACCTTCAACCTAGACGTCGGCGGCGGAGACTGGGACTACACGCTCGACACCGAGCAGGTCACCCTTGACCCCGGCGCGAACGTACTGGTCGGGCTGGTCATCGAGACGGACTCCGACGTCGACTATGGCGACAGCGAGGCCATCACGATTGGCGCCACTTCGGTCAACCGGCCGACGACCGGAGAGATGGATTCGACGGTCTACATCCGCGTCTTCGAGGGAGTGCTGCTCGAGCCGGTCACGGACGAGAAGAGCGGCGAGCCGGGCGCCATGGTAACCTTCGATTTCACAGTAACCAACAAGTGGTCGGAGGAAGTCACTTTCACGCTCGAAAAGAAGGACTGGTTCATGGGCACCATCGAGAACAAGCCCAGCAACTGGGACTTCACTGACGCCTCCACCGATAATACCATTGAAGGCTTCGGGACCGTTACCGCCCGGGCGCGGATTACGATTGCGAGTGACGCCAATGCCAACGACGTCGTGACGATTATCGTCAAGGCGTATGTGGGTGACGGAGAGCCGGCCGAGACCGAAATCGATGTGCGGGTCGATGGTGACTACGAGCTGCAGTTCGAGCCGCTCGAAATCAGCGAGTTCGACGTCAACATGGGAACCGAGATTTTCCTCTCGGCGTTCCTCGAGCTGACCAATACCGCCAAGGTGAGCGACGAGGTGCTGCTGGAGGTAGAATGGACCACCGGCGGCGACGACTGGGACCTTAACCTGGCAGGCGGCTCGAGCTGGAAATACTTCGCCGCGGGCGAGACCAAGAAGGTCTACGTCTCGGTCAAGGCACCGCCCGACTCGGAAGGCGACTTCACGACGCTCAGGATTGCCGTCAGCTCTGGCGGTGACGGCCTCGAAAAGGATAACGTCGAGCTGAACTTCCGTGTCGCCGCAATCAGCGGCGGCGGCGGTAGCGGAACCATCAATGTAGGCGAGGAGAAGGAACTACCGATACCCGTCGAGATGCTGGTCGGGACTGTGCTGCTCATCGGCCTCGGCGCCTCGTCACTCTTCCTCCTGACGCAGCGCTCGAAGAAAACGGGCGGTGAAGAGGGGGCACCGGAAGGTACCTACTCCGACGAGTGGGGCGGCGTTGGCGCGGGCGCAGCCGCTGCTCCGCCGGCGGCTGCACCGGCTGCGCCAGCACCTCCACCAGCCGCGGCCGCCGGTCCCGTGACGGTGGCGTGCCCCGGCTGCCAGACGCAATTGCAGATTGCCGACCCGACGCGGCCGCTGACGGTCAAGTGCCCCACCTGCGCGACGCCGCTGATGCTACAGGCCACTGCAGGCGCGGCCCCGCCAGCTGCGCCCGCGCCAGCGCCACCAGCCGCACCCCCCGCGGCGCCTGCGGCGGCGCCACCTGCGGCAGCGCCGCCGGCCGGGCCGGTGACGATTGGCTGCCCCAGCTGCCGGACGCAGATGAAGATTGCCGATACGCGGCGGCCGCTGACGGTCGCCTGCCCCGGCTGCCAGACGCAGCTGAAGCTCACCTGAAGCAGGCGTGGTCTAGTGGTATGACTGTGGCCTTCCAAGCCACCTACCCGGGTTCGAGTCCCGGCGCCTGCACCATTATATTGTCAGACGGCAGGGGGTGCCATGGACCATGACTTGCAACGGGAATTGATGTGGTTCGGCGGAGCCCTGATTGCCTTTTTGGCTTTTCTGAGTTACGGAGGTACTTCTAACTCTGGTTATGACATTCCAATTGCTATTGGCACATTCGTTGTCAGCTGGGGCGTGATTAGCTACAGCGTCAGGAATTTTGGATCCGGCAGCACATCCAAGGAGGATCTTGAGAAAGAGTTTCAATGGTTTACTGCACTGCTTATCCTCTTCCTAGCGATTATAACGTTGATTGGTGCTACTGACGGTGGGGTAAACCTATCCTATTCAGATTATACAATGTTTGTCTTCGGTTTTACTCTGGTATGGGTTGTGCGAAGCGCCGCAATCAAGAAATTCAGTTAGTTTTCGGAAAATAAGGCTGGAATGGTGCTGGTCTTAGTCGATTAAGCTATTGTTTTCAGGTGGTTTTTCCGTAGCATCTTGAACTTGCTCAACTTTCTTTGGGCGTTCTTTGATTCCATACATCATTCGTGTAATCCAGTTACGCTTCATTGCCTCGAAGAAAACCCAGCATCCTGACACGACCATAGCCGTGGCCAGAAGGAATACCGTCATATTAGAATAACCCCCCTTCAACAGGAAGAATAGGCTAATGTAAACCAGAGGCTGGTGGATTATGTAGAATGGATAGACGCCTCGATTCAAGTAAGCAAGATACGAACTGGGGCGGTTAAGCAAAAAGGCACCCCAGGAGAATATGGCCAGACACCAGAACCAGGCGTGAAAACTGGTCACGAAGCAGGAGATAATTGTCATATTGGTGTGATAGAAATTATTGTTTTCAATCCAGCCGCCACCTATGTAAGGGATTCCGGTTTTTTCTTCCTCCACCCTAATCCAGAAGAAAGCTATAGTGAATATTACGGTTGCAATGGATATTTGTATTCTCGAATTATCTATGAATTCGAAGTATTGATCTTTGGCAATTATGAACATGTAACCGAACAGGAACGTCAATAGATACCAGGGCCATTCATAGCCAAAACCAATAGCTTCGCCCAACAAGGGTTTGAAAAGCAAATCTGATATCGTGAGAATCAGTGGCAAAATCAACAGAGGCCCCATTCTGAATGGAAGCTGGAAAACCCCCTTAATTGCCCGGGAGATTCGCCCATCCGGATTGTTTCTAACAATCGAGAATATTGGAATTAGAAGTATGGAATATTGCAAAAGACTCCATATAAACCACAAATGTCCAAGAGCCAGTAGTCTGCAAAGTAATGGAATTATCATCATGAAAGTCATGACAATTCCAAAACCAAGGAATGCGGCCATACCTTCCAGGATACTGCCTGGAAAGTAGCGTAAGACAATCATCCATGTTATCGGGGTGATGGTCCAAATTCCGGCAATCATAGGTACCAGCAAACGTTTGGTCCTTTCCTTCAAAAATATCTTCCATGTTCTCCGTTTGAAGGCAAACGCAGTCCCCATACCGCTAATCATGAAGAGAGCTGCAATACGCCATTCGTGCATCCATCCCAGGACTCCCGTTCCCAGAGACGTATAGACATTTGCTGCATCCTCTCCAGCTTCCTGATCTAAACCGTCGCGACTTTTGTCCTCATCCACCTCATAATCCGGTAAAACAAAATCATATGCATCGACATACACCCCAATCGCTACATGGAAGGGCAGGAGTAATCCGAAAAGGATGACGCGCAGCCAGTCGACGTCGTAGCGCCGCTCCCGCTTCACGGGCTGCGCTTCATCATCGGGAGCTGACACTGTTGCCGGCTCGATAATGTCACCACCCGAAGGCGAAGCTAAGGAAGGAGAGGATCCAGAGCAGGGAGAGAACCAAGTGCTGTTTCGGCTTGTATTTCGGGATGAATATATTGTTCAGGATATAAAAATAACCCAGAAAAAACAGGGCTCCGAAAAGCGACGGGACGAACAGTGCCGCGGGGCCACTATCTTCGAAAAAAACCCAGTGGCCGAAGATGCCATTGATATCCCAATCGCCGGTGAACATTCCGCGCAAGATGGAAGGTGCTCCCGGCATGAATGTCAGGGGCGGCAGGAGAACAAACCATAACCAGTAGCTGAAATAGGGAATCAGTAACATCCCGGTATACGTTGCTGAAATTCCAAGCTTCAGTTTCCATTGTTCGAAGAACGGAAACCCGCTTCCAAAGCGAAGGCTGTAGCGCCCGGAATCTTCCGCGAGGTAGTCGTGCGGGTGCGCGGAATGTCCGTCGCCCGCCTTCCATTTCCGGTATTCCTCCTCCTTCTCCGCCTGCGACTTCCCGCCATTTCCGGAACCCATACCTCGCCGGAGGTGGCATCCTATATAATGCATTCAAAAAAAGTTTTTGAAGGCGCGATTACGCCCGCCTCCGCCTGCGCAAAGTAATTATACCGGCGCCAGCCCCCTGCGGCGCGATGCGACACTTCGCGCTGCTCATTGGGCTGCTGCTGCTGGCATCAGGCTGCCTCCACCCGGGCGACGGCGAGGCGAACCAGACGCCGAAGGCAAAAGCCGATACCGAGGGCGGCGGCCGCACCTTCGAGCCGGGAGCTGAAATCTGGTTCACCGGCGCCGGCTCGCGCGACCCCGACGGGACCTATCTGGAATACTTCTGGGACTTCGACCGCAACGACCAGCACGACGAGATGATAATCGGTGACGTCAACAACAACGGGCGCGCCTCGCACGCCTACCCCGACGAGGGCGGCTACACCGCGACGGTCACCGTGCGGGACATCGACGGCGCCGAGGATACCGCGACGGTCACCATCACCATCAAGGGCGAATCGACCTCGCTGCACGCCATCATTACCACCGGCGACGAGACCGAGGCGACCTACCGCCCCGGGCAGCCGGTCGAGGTTGACTTCAGCGGTGCCGATTCGACCGCCGAAGGCGGCATCACGAAATACGAATGGGATTTCTCGTACGACTCGAGCGTCGGCTTCGCGGCTGACGAAGAGGGCGACTCCGACGAGGCGACCCGCGAGTTCGAGTCGGGCGTCTTTGTCATCGCGCTGCGCATTACCGACTCGCTCGGCGAGACCGACGAGGCGAATGAGCCGGTGCGGCTCTACATCAACTACAACAACACCGACACGCGCGTCATCGGCTCCGGCACCCACGAGCACGACCTGCCGGTCAATGACCTCGGGCTCTACGCCGGCGGCAACCTGCGCTACATCCAGCTGCGGCTGGAATACGACGCTGGCGGCTCGCACGGGGCGGACCTCGACCTTTACCTCTACAACCTGACCGGCGAGGAGGTCGCGCGCAACGAAACGCACGATACGTCGCAGGCGGAGCAGGTCAACACAATCCTGCTCGAATACCACAATTCGACCCACAACCAGTGGTTCGACGAGGAGGGCGAACTCGGCGAGTGGACCGTCGTGGTCGACCACCAGCGCTCCCTCGGCGCTGACCCGGAATACACGCTCTGGCTCGACGTGATTTACTGGGAAGATTAACAGAAATTCCGTTATTTATTTTACCCTGTTACGGGATTTGTGAGGTTCTGGCACTAATCCCACAAAAACCCCCCTCCCCCTTGGAATTCCTGCAGGCGCTACGATGGATGAGATAGCGCCTTCAGCACCGCCGGCGCAGCGCGATGACGGCCACGGCGGCGACAGCGGCGGCCACCGACGGCGCGGGGATGCCGCCACCACCGTCACCGTTTGGACCAGAGCTGAAGAGCCCGGCCCCGGAGCCGTTGGTGAGGCCGTTGCCGTCAGTGAGGCCGTGCTCTTCCTTGCGCGACCTCTTCCGCGTCACTCGCGCCAGCGCGACGCCGGCAATCAGCAGGAACGGCCGTGGGCGCATCGGGGTTGCAGTGCCGGGTGGGTTTAGGCCTTGCTGGGAAGAGTAGGGGCGACCCCACAAGGCGGCTAATCGCCTCCCGGTAGCACCGCTCCCTTGCCGGCCCTGCCGTCGAGCAGCACCTGCAGAGGCTGCTTCAGCTTCAAGTGGCGCACAGACCCGTCTTTGGCCACGGGCTTCTGCCCCTCGAGCCAGCTCCAGTCAATAGCACCGCGCGGGGCGGTGAGGTAGCCGACACCGAAAGAGACGATATTCTGGAAGAAGTGGGTGCCCTGGCTTGGCTCGACCGGCAGGTCTGCCAGCTGGCACTCGATAATGGTGCGCGCGCCAGAAATCTGCCCCCACTTTACGGGGATGCCGAGCCACGGGTCGGACGAGCCCCAGCGACCGGGGCCAATGAGCAGGTAGGGGCGTCCCCCGCGCGCCAGCTTGTGGTTCAGCTTCTCGATTGCCTTGGCTGCCACGCGCGTCTCGGCGCGGTCGAGCCGATCGGGGTGGATGTAGATGATGTCACGTATCTCCTGGATGACACCATTGCCGAGCGCCTGCGATGAAGTGCAGAGCGCCCCCTCGACGCTATCGAGGTCCACCTCGACGTCGACCGACTCCCACACCAGCGGCCGCGCCTGCAGGAACGCGTAGCGGCGGACGCCGGGGGCGATGATGACGGCGAACTCGATTTCCACGGGGCCGCCCATTCCCTTCTCGGCCTGCGCGAGGAAGAGCTGCGTCAGCCCGGAGAGCGGGAATTGCGCCTGCTTGGTGACGCCGGCGAAGGTCACCAGCCGCACGCCGGCGCGCGCCAGCCCGTCGTAGATGGCGTCGTTCTCGGCCGAATAGACCGAACCGATGGGGTGCAGCTGCCGGTCCATTTCGGCGCGCGCCAGGTCCAACTGCACCAGGCTCGCCTCGGCGGCGCGCGTCGGCCGCTCCTGCTCTTTCGAGAGGTCGAGCGCCCAGAACTGCCGTTGCGACGACCGCAGGTAATCCTCGGTGCTCGCGAACTGGAACTGCTGCCGCGGGTGCGCCGGCGAGAAGCGGAACATCTTCTCGCCCTCTACCACCGTCTTGCCGAGACCGAGCGCGACCGCCACGACGCCGTCCTCCGGGGCGGCGTCGCCGAGCGGATAGAAGTTGCGCGACCGTGCCACACCTGCAAACGTGGGGTAGAACGCGTTGCCGTGCGGGAGCCCCGCCATTTCCTGGATGACGACGCCCATCTTCTCCTCCTCGATGCGGTTGGGCGTCGCGGCGATATACGCCTTCGAGGCGCGGTAGAAGGTGGAGGCGTAGACCAGCTTGATGGCGTCGCAGAGGTGCTGGAGCCGCTGCTTGGGGTCAGGATGGTTATTGCTCAGCATATAGGTCTCGTAGACCCCGGCAAACGGCTGGTGCTGCGAGTCCTCCAGCAGGCTGGAGGAGCGCACCGCGAGCGGGTATTCCACTTGCCCCACGAAGGTCTTCAGGTCATCATAGATTGACTCCGGAAAGCGTGTGTCGAGGAACACCTCTGCCAAGGTATCGTCGTCCAGCTCCGAGGTATCGGAGTAGGCCATTTCGCCCAGTTCGTTCGACTCGAGGAACTCGTCGAAAACCTTCGTGCCGACCACCGCCGTGCGCGGGATACAGACCTCGATGTCGCCAAACTCCGCCAGGTCGAGCGTCGGCAGCAGCGCGTGGAAGTATGCCAGCGAGCGCCCCTTGCCGCCCAGCGACCCGCCACCCAACCGCACGAAGTCGCTCCCCGCCTCCAGCGCCTGCGACGAGTAGTCGGCCACCTCGGCCTGCCGGCGCTGCTTCTCGAACGCCCGCAAGGCGTCGAGCAGGAACTGCCGCAGCTCCTCGTTGCCGGTGAACTCGGTGACGACGTGCGGCCGCAGGCTGGCGGCGAGGTCAAACTCGGTGCGCGCGCGGAACCACTTGGAGAACTCATGCCGCATAGCGTGGTGGCGTAGTGACTCTCCCGGGATATCAGGCAACAGCTTTCGCATCCCGGGGATGTCCTGTGCACGTCCCACCTCCTCTCCGTCGGGCAGCCGGAAGACGAAGTCGCCGAAGCCAATGTCCTGCATAAAGCTCCGCAGTCCCTTCAGCAGCGCCGGGTCGGACTTGTCCAGGAACTCGACGCCCAGCTTGCCGGCGACCTTGTGATTCTCCGGCAGCGACGACTGCAGAATTATTGTCGCGTCGGGACTCTTCCGTTGCACTTGCGCGATGAATTTTCTCCCTGCCTGTGAGTCGTGGCTCCCTTCATTGGGAAAACCGGCATCGCTAATGACGCCGAGCAGGAAAGGAGTGTAGCGATCGTACAACTCCTGCGCCTGCTCCATGTCGGTCGCCAAGAGAATCTTGGCGCGGGCGCGCATCCGCAGCAGCTTGTGGTGCAGCGAAAGCCCACCCGCCATCAGGCTCCCGGTCTGCTTCATCAGCTCGGAATAGAGCTGCGGCAGGAAGAGTGAATAGAAGCGGGGCGAGTCCTCAACGAGGATGAGCACCTGCACCTCTCCGGCACGGGTGTCGCGGTCGACGTTGCGCAAGTCCTCGACCAGCTTGATGATGGCGAGCAGCACCCGCGCGTCGCCCGACCAGACGAAGATGCGGTCAATCGCCTCGCCCTCGTGGAACAGCGCCAGCTCGCGCGTATTGTAAGCCAGCAGCACGACCGGAATTTCGGGCTGGATTTCCTTGGTGCGGCGGCCGAAGACGTGCACCGCCATCTCGCCGACGCGAGCCATCGTGATTACAAGGTCAAACGGCTGCTCCTGCAGCAGCTCGAGCGCCCGCTCGCCGGTCGCGGCGTGGGTAATGCGCGGAGCGTAGGAAAGATTGAGCTGTTGGTAATCAACCAGCAGCAGCTCGTTGAGCCGGCCATCCTCCTCCAGCGTGAAGTAGTCGTAGGGGCTCGAAACCAGCAGGATATCGCGGATGCGGTACCGCATCAGGTTTTCGAACCGGCGGTGCTGTGCGCCCCACGTTGCCATTGCCCTGCAAAAAGGAACCTATTTTAACCACCCATGTTAGCGCACGGCGTGAAAGCAATCATCATGCTCAGCGGGGGCATCGACTCCCCCACCGCGGCGCACATGCTCCAGCAGCAGGGCTGGGAGCTGGTCGGGCTGCACATGGATAATCGCCCCTTCACCGACGACCGCGAAACCGACAAGACCCGGGCGCTGGCGAAGCACCTCGGCATCCCGCTCTGGATGGCCCCACACGGCCCCAGCCAGGTCAAGATTGCGCGCAACACCGACCGCCACCTGCAATGCCTGCTCTGCCGCAGGATGATGTATCGCACCGCCGCCGAGCTGGCGAAGCAGGTCGGCGCCGACGCGATTATCAACGGCGAATCGCTGGGGCAGGTCGCGTCGCAGACGCTCCCCAACCTGGCGGTCATCGACGAAGTCTGCGACGTCCCCATCCTGCGGCCGCTGATTGGCCATGACAAGGTCGAAATCGAGCGGGTCGCGCGCGAGGCAGGGACGTTCGACATCTCGACCCTGCCGAGCCTCTGCTGCACTATCGTCCCCGAGAAGCCGGCCACCGCGGCGTCGCTGCCGCGGGTCGAGAAGTGGGAGGCGCAGCTGCCGCTGGAGCAGATGGTCGATGACAGCGTCAGCGGACTGGTGCAGGTACTGTGAGCTTCTATCTGCTGCGCCCTTGCGATAGTTCAGCCGCGTTCGAGCTGAAACCCCGCAAGGCTGTCAAACTGGATTTGCAGCGGACGCTGGAGTGGCTGCGAAAGCGCGAGTTTCGCGAGGTGGTAGACGCCGGCGTGATGGTGATTGTCGAGCGCGAATGCATGGTCAATCTCTACCCCTCGGGACGCATGCTGCTGCGCACCAGCGACAAAAGGCTGGCGGAGAAGCTAGCGGCCGAAGTAGGGCTGCTGCTCAAAGGAGCAGCTTAAATATCAGTCGTCGAAAAATGTCGCCCGAACCTTTTGTCTCGATTGTCGTGCCGACCACCGGCACCGTGGGCTACATTCGCGGGATGGTGGAGTCGGTCGCGCGGCTCGACTACCCGCGCGACCGCTTCGAGCTAATCCTGCTGGGAGATGCCGAGACGCCGCTCCTGCAACGCGCGCGGGAGCTGGCGCAGAAGGGCGGGGTTGCACTGCAAGTGCTCCACGGCCCGGTTGCCACGGGCGAGAAGCGCAACCGAGGCGTCGCTGCCGCGCAGGGCGAGTTCATCGCCTTCACCGATGACGATACCATCCTGCGCGAGGACTGGCTGCGCGCTGCCGTGAAACACCTCGCGCAGAAACCCGACTACGCCGGCGTTGGCGGGCCGAACTACACCCCGCGCGAGGGGCTACCGTTCTCGAAGGCGGTCGGCAGGATTTTCGGCTCGAAGTTCCTCTTTCGCTTCCGCTACACCACCGGCCACGACAAACCGTGCGAGGTGGACCACAACCCCACCTGCAACTACGTCCTGCGGCGCGAAGCGGTCGCTGGCGTCGGGTTCCACCCGACGCTCTGGCCCGGCGAGGATGTCGAGTTCGATATCCGGCTGCAGCAGGCGGGGCATCGCATCCTCTACGCGCCCGATGTAGTGGTGTGGCACCACCGGCGCAGCCGACCGCTGGCGTTTCTGCGGCAGATGTTCAACTACGGCGTCACCCGTGCGCAGGTGACGCGCATGCACCCCGGCAGCTTTGACCCGCGCCACTACGCCTTCATCAGCGCCTTCGTCGTGCTGGCGTCGCTCTACGGGCTGGCGTGGCAGCAGCCGACGGTGGTGCCGTGGCTGCTGCCGGCGGCGCTCAACGCGACCTACTTCGGCGTGCTGGGGCTGGCGGGGCTGCTGGTCGGCGCGCAGACGCGCTCATTCAAGCAAACGCTCTACGCACCGCTGGTGCTCTTCATCCAACACTTCGGCTACTCGCTCGGCCTGCTCGTCGGGCTGCTGCGGCGGCCGTAGCCCTTTTGTGGCGGGCGGCCTGCGCCGGAGCGTGGAGCTGGACTACGACAAGCTGCTGAGCCGCGCCCGCGAAGGGCTCGAGGACGTCATGACTGACGATGCCCGCTTCGTCCCGCCCGAGCCGGAAGTGCTCTACGAGGGCAAGCGCACCATCCTGCGCAACTTCAGCGACATGGCTGACGCGCTGCGGCGCGAGTCCGATCATTTCTCGAAATATCTTATGCAGGAGCTCGGCACGGCAGGCAACACCGAAGGCCGCCGGCTGGTGCTGCAGGGGCGCGTCCCCGAGAAGAAGGTCGCCGAGCGCGTCCAGGCTTACCTGAAGGCGTTCGTGCTCTGCGAGGAGTGCCATCGCCCCGACACCAACTTCCAGCGGCAGGGGCGCACGCTGGTGCTGCAGTGCGAGGGCTGCGGCGCCCACCGGCCCATCCGCGCCGGCTCCGACTGAGGCAGGCGGCGGCGGGCAACATACAAATACCGAGCCACTTCGGCGGGTCGATGCGAAGCATCACGCTGTTGTTGGCATTGCTGCTGCCGCTGGCGGGCTGTCTCGACCTGCTCGACAGTAGTGACGACGGTCCCAACCAGCCGCCCACCGCCTACATCACCATGCCGGGACAGGGCGCGGTGGTCGAGGTGGACCAGCCGTTCCAGCTGGTGGGCTACGGCGAGGACCCCGACGACGAGGACTCCCGGCTGGGCTACGTCTGGACTCTGGCGGGGCTGGGCGAAGTCAACGAGCTGAGCCGCCTTGCGAGCGACATGGTCACCGTCTCGCAGACCGGCCCCGACCTGGTGCTGACGCTCACCGTAACCGACCCGCATGGCGCCAGCGCCAGCGACGTGAAGCTGATTACGGTCGAGCCGGGCAACCGCCCGCCAGCGGCAGTCATCCGGCACCCCGTAGCGGGCGGCTCCTACTCGGAGGGACAGCCTGTGCAGTTCGACGGCCGCACCAGCAGCGACCCTGACGGCGACGTCCTGCGCTACCTCTGGGAGCTAGGCGAGCTGGGCGGCTCGAAATACACCGCCTCGCAGCAGTCGAGCTTCGAGCGCGACCTGCAGGAGGGCGAATACGAAGTGCAGCTGACGGTCGAGGACCCCGACGGCGAAGTCTCGACCGCCGTGGCCAGCTTCAGCAGCACCAACCTGCCGCCGGTGGCGGTCGCCAGCGCCGACGCGACTACCGTCTTTGTCGGCGAGGAAATCGCCTTCGACGGCGACGATTCCTACGACCCCGAAGGCGATGTGCTCGACTACAGCTGGAGCTTCGGCGACGGCGATACATCGACGCTGCGGTCGCCGAAACACACGTGGGATGCACCCGGCAGTTACACCGTCAACCTGACCGTCGAAGACGGACGCGGGCAGCAGGGAAGCGTGTCGCTCGATATCGAAATCGAGACGCTCGGCCCCGACGCGCTCTTCAGCTTCCTGCTCAGCGGCGACGAAGTCAGCGAGGTGCGCGCCGGGACCAACCTGACGCTCGACGCCTCCGCCAGCAGCTCGCCTAACGGGGCCATCACCAACTACAGCTGGGACTTCGGCGACGGCGCCAGCGAGGGCGGCGAAAACGACACCGT
Source organism: Candidatus Thalassarchaeaceae archaeon (assembly GCA_963578705.1). Lineage (GTDB taxonomy): Archaea > Thermoplasmatota > Poseidoniia > MGIII > CG-Epi1 > UBA8886. The sequence continues at coordinate 8,478 of CAUZDT010000016.1, read as the reverse complement.
CCGGCACAGCTGGGCCGCGGGCGGCTGGTTCAACGTCACCCTCACCGTCAGCGACTCCACAGGCGAAACGGCTGAGTTGGTAATACGGCTGCGCGTCATCCCGGAGGATTTCCAAGTCGACTACTCCGGAGGACAGGCTATCATCATCAGCAACAGCGACGACCAATATGATTTCCCGGTCGAGATGTTCCTCGACGGCATCTACCTGAACCTGACCGTGAGCTGCAACACCGGCAGCATGAGCTACGAGCTGGCAGTGCTCGACGCCGGCGGGGCTGAACTCTGGGCCGAGAGCGGCGCCCTCGGTGGGGGCGACAGCGAGAACCACCCGGTCGCGATTTACGGCAACAGCACCGGCGACTACACCATCACTATCCAGATCGACAACGGGGGCATCACCCCCACCGGAGCCAGCTGGGACTTCCAGGGCTGGGTCCGCTACGCTTGACTCGGCTTTTGCTGCTGGTCCCGAGCACCACCTACCGCGCCGGCCCATTCACCGACGCGGCGCGCGCGCTGGGCGTCGACGTAACCATCGCGTGCGAGGAGCAGCAGACGCTGACGGGGCTGCTGCCCGAGGCGCTGCTGACACTGCTGTTCGGCGACCCGCAGGCGGCCGCCACCGCTGCCGTGGAGTTCGCGCGCGAGCATCCGCTCGACGCCGTGCTCGCCGTCGATGACGGCGCGACCGAGGCGGCGGCCGCGATTGCTGCGGCGCTGGGGCTGCGGCACCACCCTCCGGCGGCGGTCGCGGCAGCGCGCGACAAACTGCGCTGCCGCGAAGTGCTAGCTGGCGCGGGGCTGCCGCAGCCACGCTGCTGGCTGGTCGCCGACGACGCCGCGCCGGAAGCGCCGCCGTTTCCCTGCATCATCAAGCCGCGCCAGCTCTCGGCGTCGCAAGGAGTGATGCGCGCCGACGATGCGGGCGAGCTGCGCGAAGCGCTAGCGCGGCTGCGCGCGCTGCTGGCGCAACCGGCGGTGGCGCGGGTCGCCGGCGAAGGGCTGCTGCTCGAGGAATACATCCCCGGCGCGGAAGTGGCGGTCGAGGCGCTGGCGCGCGACGGCGCGGTCGAGGTGCTCGAAGTCTTCGCCAAACCCGACCTCGGCGAAGGGCCATTCTTCCCTGAAGAAACGTACGTCGCGCCGGCGGGGCACGACGCGGCGCAGCGCGAGCTAGTCGCCGCAACGACCGCTCGCGCTGCGGCGGCGCTCGGCCTCAGCGAAGGGGCCATCCACGCCGAGCTGCGGCTCCACGACGGGCGGGCGTGGGTAATTGACATCGCCGGCCGCTCGATTGGCGGGCTCTGCGCCAGCGTGCTCCGCTTCGACGGCGTCTCGCTCGAGGAACTGCTGCTGCGCCATGCGCTTGGCCGCACGCTGCCGCCGCTCGAGCGCGACGGCAGCGCGGTGGGGGTGCGGATGTTCTACCCGCCGCGCGCCGGCACGCTACGTTCTATCAAGGGGCAGGCGACCGCAGAGGCGGTCGCGGGCATCACGGGAATTCGCATCACCGCGCACCGTGGGCAGGAACTACAGCCACCGCCCGAAGGGGGCGCCTATCTCGGGTTCATCTTCGCCGCTGGGGAAACCGCCGCGGAAGTGGTCGCGGCGCTCGCCGCGGCGGCCGCGAAACTCGATATCCGGGTCGACGGGCAGTCTTAATAATTGTAATATATCAGCAGTAAGGCTTTACATGGACGCAAGCGACGAAGGGGACGCAGCGGAAACGGGGCACGTCGTGCAGGGAATACAGGATTTCCTGCGCGGACGCAGCCGCGACACCGTGCTCTCCGCACTGGCGCTGCTGGCGCTGGCGTGGGCCGACCTGGCGGTCTGGCGCGTCACCGGGCTGGCGCAATTGCAGCTGGGCGGCGTCGTACTGGGCGCGCTGTTGTTCATCTGGGGCGGGCTGGGGCTGCTGCTGATGCTCAACCTGCACACCGGCCGCCGCGAGCCGGGCGACACCCTCACCGCTGGCATCGTCCTGTCGCTAGGAGGCGTCGTGGCGGCCAGCATCAGCATCTGGCTTGCGCTGGCGTGGGCGGTCGCCGTGGCGACCGCCGTAGGCGGCGTCGGCGTCATCCTGCTGCTGCGAGGGCAAGGGCTGCTACCGCAGAGCCAGCTCAGCCTCGGAATCTCGATGGCGCTCGGCGGCGGCGCCATCCTGCCGCTGGCGGTGCTGCGGCCGGAAGCGGTCTGGATGCTGCTGCCGCTACTGCTGCTAGGCTTGGGAATGGCGGGCCTCCACCACCGGCGCTACCAGCTGGCGGGCTTCGTGCTGGGCTGCTACCTCGCTGGCCTCGGCTGCCTCGGCTGGCTGGTCTCGCCCGAAGTGGCGGCGGGCGGACTGCTCGGCGGTGGCCTGACGATGTCCGGCAGCGGGATGCTGTTCCTGCTGCGCCGCAGCGACCGCGAAGCGCGACGCGCGATGCTGACCGAGGTCGAGAGCGCACTGGCGGGCAGCCATCCTTCAGCGGCGCTCGAGGCGGCCAACCGCGTGATGCGCCGTGCGCAGCAGGACGGAATGCTGCTCGAGGACGAACGGCTCTGGGCGTCGAAGGCGCGCGCGCTGCTGGGGCACCGGCAGTATGACCGTGCGATTACCTACTTCTCGATGGCACTCGAAATTGCGCCGCAGGACGAGCAACTCTGGTTCGAGAAAGGCACCCTCTACCGGCGGCTGGGGCAGTGGCCCGGCGCCGCCCGGTGCTTCGCGCAGGCGACCGAGCTGGAGTATACATTCCCCGAGGCGTGGCTGGCGCTTGGCCTCGCGCGCGAGCGGCTGGCCGAGCTGCCCGAGGCGGAGGAGGCGCTGCTGACCGGCCTCGAGCTGGGTTGCAAGCCGGCGCCCGCCTACCTCGGGCTGGGGCGGGTACTGGCCGGGATGGGTAAGGTGCGCGACGCGCTCAAAACCTTGGAGCAGGCAATCGCCCTCGAGCCGGAGAATCCCGACCCCTACATGGCACGCGGCGACATTTACCTCAGCCTGGAGGATTTCGAGCGCGCCTGCGAGAAAGGCTACTCCCGCGCGGTGCAGCACCAGCCCGACCTGAAGGAGGGCTGGTGGAAACTGGCCGAAGTCTACCGGCTGCAGCAGAGCCCCGAGCTGGTGCTGATGGCGCTGACGCGCATCCTCGAGGCGGACCCCGACAACGCCCGGGCGCTATGGGAGCGGGCTGACCAGCACTACCAGTCGAGGCAGCTGGCGGACGCGATGGCCGACCTGCACAAGCTGCTGGCGCTCGACCCGGGCCACCGCAAGGCGCGGCAGTTCAAAGCGCTCATCCTCGAGAAGCTGGGCGGCGAGGGGTGGAGCTGAGTGTTCCGGTTGCGCTTGCGCAGCTTGGCGCCCGCGCCCGGCAGCGAGCGTGACGCGCTCGCGAGCCAGTTCCTGCAGGCAACTGGTTTCCTCGGCAGCGACAGCCCGCGGCTCGCCGAACGGCAGCGCGCGCTCGTGGGTCGCCGGCTCTTCACGCGCTGCCTGCTGCCGCACCCCAAGCAGGGCTGGACCACCGGCGAACTGGCCACTGCCCTCGAGGTGCCGGTACAGGCGGTCTACCGCCACCTGCAATGGCTGCGCGAACTGGGGCTGCTGACCGAGGATTTCCCCGGTAAGGCGGATGATCCGAAGCGGGTGCGGCTCTGGCACCACTCGCTATCGCGGGCGTGGGAAGGCGTGGAACTCCATGCGCGCGCCTGCCTCACCGGCTACCGCGACGCCGCGCAATCGCTCGCCGGCGAATATGGCGCCAGCGGCGCCACGCTCCCGGAGGGGATGCTGGCGGTCGAGAAGGAGGACCATTTCGATATCGAGCTGCGCGAAGTCCCCCCGTCAGGCAACGCGCCAGCGAAGCTGCTAGCGCGGCTGGGTGAAGGGGTCGGCTACTTCTCGGCGCACCACTACCCGATTGCCGACTCGATGCCGTTCCGCATCCTCGACGGCTGCTTCCTGCAACGGCCCGACCGAGCCTGGACCGCGGAGGAAGTCGCGGTGTGGGCCGAGACCACGCGGCCGACCGCCTACCGCCACATCAACAAGCTGCTCTCGCTGGGAATGCTGGCGCGCTGCCGCGCCGTCGACGGCGGCCCCCCCGCCAGCGCCTTCCACCTGCGGGGCGGCTCGCTCGCCACGGCGTGGCAGGCAATCGAGACGCGCGTCGAGCTGGTGCTGGATTCTTATAGGCGCGTCGTGGGGGAACTGGCATGAAGCACCCCGCGCGCAACGTCGCGCAGCGCAGCCCCGCCCTCGCCGACCGCACCGTCTGGCTGGCCGTCACCGGCTCGGTCGCGGCAGTGGAATCGGTCGGGCTGGCGCGCGAGCTGCTGCGGCACGGCGCCGAGGTGCACATCGTCGCCTCGCCGGCGGCGCTCGAAATCGTCGGCCGCAAAGCGCTGGAATTCGCGTGCGGCCGACCGCCGGTTACTGAAATAACCGGCCAGGTCGAGCACGTGACCGCGGACACCGACCTGCTCGTGCTGGCGCCCTGCACCGCCTCGTCGCTGGCGAAGGTGGTCCACGGCATCGGCGATACCCCGCCGACGCTATTCGTGCTGACGCTACTCGGCGCGGGCGTCCCGCTGCTCATCGCGCCCGCCATGGACGGCCGCATGGCCAAATCGCCCGTCGTGCGCGAGAACCTGCGCGCCGCACGCAAAATCGCGACCGTGCTCGACCCGCTGCTCGAGGAGGGCAAGGCGAAGCTGCCGTCGCGCGAAGTCATCGCGGCGTGGGCCTGCCGGCTCGCCGGCCAGCGCGACCTCGCGGGGCAGCGAGTGCTGGTGATTGGCGGCGGCACCGCCGAGCCGCTCGACGACGTGCGCGTGCTGGGCAACCGCTCCAGCGGCCGCATGGCGGTCGCGCTGGTCGAGGAGGCGTTCGCGCGCGGCGCCGGGGCCGAGCTATGGCTCGGCTCGGCTACCATTACCCCGGGAAACTGGATTCCACTCGAGCGCTTCACGACGCTCGCCGAACTGGTCGCAAAAGTGGAAACACTGGGCGAGTGGAACACGATTTTGCTGCCGGCCGCGCTGGCCGATTTCCAGCCAGCGCGGCAGCGGGGCAAGATTGCCTCCGGCCGGCGGCTGAAGCTCGAGCTGGAGCCAGCGCCGAAGCTGCTGCCGCTGCTGCGCAACGTGCACGCTGGCAAGCTGGTGGCGTTCAAACTGGCGTCAGATGCTTCTGACGACGAGTTAATAAAGAAAGCCGAGGCACCGCTGGAGTATGCCGACCTCGTGGTGGCGAACAGCGCCGACGCGATGGAAGCCGAGGCGGCACGGGTCGTGCTAGTGAGCCGCGACGCCGCAGCGGAGGGCGCCAGCGGCAGCAAGCAGGCGCTCGCGAACGCCATCCTGGACCGCGTCGCGAATTAGCTGTCGAGCTGCTTGAGCCGGCGCAGGTTGACCCGCCAGAGGGTATTGCGCGTCGTGTCCTCGGGCGCCTGCGAAATCAGTTCCATCTCGGTCAGCGCCTCGATGACCTTCGAACCAAAATAGGTCGCCTCGCGGGGGCGATAGCCGAACTCGCGGATGAGGTGCCGCTCGATAACCCGCTGCGCGGTGGTATGGTGTCCCGGGTAGTAGATGGCCCGGAGCATTTCTATTACTGAATCCAGTCTTTTCTTTTCGTCAGGTTTCATGAATCAGGCCGCGCGCAGTTCCCTCAAATATGACTCCTGCCGTATAAGTGTGCCGGTCCGCTGCCGGTCCACAAGCCTCTAAAGCGCGAGCGAGGTGGCGCCGCCGCGCCGAGGTCGCATAGCCCGGAATTGCGCGGGCCTGGAAAGCCCGTGGGAATTTTCCCTCGCGAGTTCAAATCTCGCCCTCGGCGCCAATGTAGTGCCGCCATTTCCACAACCATTTCGCAGATTGCGAATAAGCACGATGTTATGTTTTGGTGGGCGTTTTGCGGCCAGCAGAGCTGGCCGACAAAGGGTCCTGGTGCTCCCGCCGGAATTCGAATCCGGGTCCTCGGCTCGAAAGGCCGAGATGATGGGCCTGACTACACCACGGGAGCACAGGCCCACCGTGGCGGGCGGGGCTTAATATTAATCGCCTGCCGGACGGCGCAGCCACCACATCGCACCGAGCGCGCCAGCGACCGCCAGCGTACCGGTCAGTAGCAGTGCCGCCGGGACCCGTTCCGGGGCCGGGGCTGGTGCGGGCGGCCCCGGCACCCAGCCGCTGAGCGTGACGGAATTGATGTGCACTTCGTAGAGCGGCCGGTCGGGGCCGCCCTGCGCGCGCGGGGTCGGGCCGTCGCCGTCGATGTCGTTGGTCGTCGGCACCGCGGCGGCGGCGCGCACCAGCTCGAGGCCTTCGCGGACGACGCCGAAGACCGCATAGCCAGGGTCGTCGGGCAGCGTGCGGTTGCCATGGTCGAGCTGGTGCTGCGGCTCGTCGCAGATGTACCACTGACTCTCGGCGCTGTCGGGGTCGGCGCCGCGCGCCATGCCGATGGCGCCGTTGACGTGCGTCAGATTGGCGTCCCACTCGAAGGGGATGGTCTCGCCGCTGCCGCCTTCGGAGCAGTTCAGGTTCGTGGCGGGGTAGATGCCGACGGCCGTGCACTGGGGGTCGCCCGACTGAATGACGAAGCCGTCGATGATGCGATGGTAGAAGATGCCGTCGTAGAACGACTGGTTCACCAGCCCGAGGAAGTTGCTGACGGTAATCGGCGCCCAGTTCAGGAACAACTCGAGCACGATTTCGCCCTCGAAACCGTCGCCGCCGCCCGGCCCAGGGTCGTAAGTGATGTTAATGATTACGAGGGGGTTACCCGCAAACGACGTCTCCATCGGGCTTGGCTCCGCCGCCGCGGCCGGGGCGAGGATTAACAGAAATAGCACCGAGATTGCGGCTCGCATTACCCGTGCATGATTTGGGGGCGTAAATAGCTGCGCCGCTAGTTACTGGTGCAACTCGCGCCGCGGGTCCGCCTCGGTGCCCCACGCTTTTACGAATTCGCTTGTCTTCTCGAACATCTGCTCGAACGAGTCCCACAGGTAGAGCATCGGCTGGTATTTCGTGACGTCGTAGGGGCGCGTCTCGATTTCCTCGAAATCAGGGGTACGGTACTCTATTTCGGGGTCGCAGACGCACGCGTCCTCCTTGCCGCACGCTGCGCCGGCGGTGCAGGCGTGCTCAATCTCCCCGAACGAGGAGAGCATCCCCGGCCCGAACGCCTTGATGTCGCCATTTTCGCGGCAGGCGCCAAACTCCATCACGAACCAGAAGACGGTGCCAAGCCGCGTAATCGCGGCTTCCGACTGTGTGCGCATGTCCGCCTCGCCAAAGAGGGTATTCAGCTCAGCCCACTCGGGAACGGCGAGCATCGCGGTGTGGCCCACCAGCTCGTGCACCACGTCCGGCTCGGGAGTGTAGAATGGATGTGAAGAATGGCGGATGTACTGTGTCGAGAGGAACACCTTGTTCGCCAGCGCAGTGTGGAAGGTCTTGGGATGGACTAAACCGCCGACCGGCTCCTGCCGGAAGCCGGTGAGCGGATGCAATCGCTCCGAAATCCACTGCAACTGCGGGATGCGGTCGCTCGGCAGGTCGAGCTGCGCAGCGTGCTTTAGGTACTGCCGGCAAGCGTACTTCTGGTGCATCGGCTGCATGCGCTCCATGATGGCGGCCCAGACGCCGTGCTCCTCTTCGCTGTAGGGCGCCTCCGGGATTTTCTGCGTGCGTCGCTCGGCCATCGACATCTCGTTCCACTCGATGGCGATTTTCGCGATTTCGTTGCGCCGCTCGCGGTAGCCCTCGTCCTGGAAGCCGGGATGGTCCGGGTCGAGTTCCACGAAGACGTTGCCGCCGACGATGCGTACCGCCGAGTTGGCCTCGTCCGTCTCTTCGTTCACGTCAGTTTCGGGGTTGTGCATCGGGCTTCACCTGCCCCACCCCACCGGCGAAGGCAGTAAAACCTGTCGGTTGAATCAGTGCAGTACGATGGAACTCCCGTCAGGCGAGGAGCGGACGCTGCGCATTATCATACTGCTGGCGCTGGTCGGCCTCGCGGATTCGCTCTACCTGAGTTACCTGCATCACCTCGTTGCCGGCGGCGGCGGCTGCCCGACGCAGGACCTGCCGGGGCTCGATTGCGGCGTGGTGCTGGCGAGCGCGCAGGCGACCCTGCTGGGGATTCCGGTAGCGTGGCTGGGGGTGCTCGGCTTCCTGTTCATCGGGGGGCTGGCGCTCGACCGCTTCCTGAACCTCGACCGGGAGCGCACGCTGCTCAACCGGCGGCTGTTGCCGCTGGTCGGCCTCGGCGGCTGCGCCTTCGGCGCCTGGCTAACTTACGCCGAGGCTTTTATCATCCACCAGTGGTGCCCGTTCTGCCTGCTGGCATTCGGGTTGATGCTGGCGATGACGGGAGTCGCGCTGCGCACCTATGCGGATGACCTGCGGGCAATGCTCGGGAAATAGATGGCGTCAAAACGGAGACGGAAGCAGCAGCAGAAGGAAGGGCGCGAGCTGGAG
>CAUZDT010000015.1:0-23465 GCA_963578705.1 Candidatus Thalassarchaeaceae archaeon | reverse complement strand
CACTGGGTGGGGCGCAAGATAGATGACATCGTCGACTTCCGTTCGCAGCTGGTGCGGACCCGGTTCCAGGTAAGGGAGTTGAATCCCGAGAGGGGGAACCGGATGGTGCAGCGCACGCAGGAGCTGGCGATGGCAGCCACACCGCCGCACGTCGACGCCACCCTCCACCGGCCGCCACAGGGGCAAATGCGCTACGGTGCGACTGTTCAGCCGATGGGCCCTTCGGCGCCGCTCAAGGCATTCGACCGTGACACGGTGAAGGTTGACCGGCACATCGAGAAAGCACACTCTGACACCGACCTGCTGGCGCGCGACGCGCTCTCCGAACTGCACGCCAAAGGGGTGCACACGTCGGCGATGAGTCGCGCCTTTTCGGTCGGCGCGTTCGGTGTCGGCAAGCGGCGCAAGCTGGTGCCGACGCGCTGGTCAATCACGGCGGTTGACTCGACGCTGGGGCTGAAGCTGCTGGAGCGGACGCGCGAGCTGCCCCTGCTGGGCGACTACCAGCTCCACGAATTTACGGGTCTGGACAACCGCTGGTCGGTGCTGCTGCTGCCGACCGAGTGGCGCTATGAACTCATTGAGGCATGGTATCCCAACACGCTCTGGAACCCGCACCGCAGTGGCATTTCCATCTTCCACAGTTTCGAGCTCAACCGTGGCCGCAAGGGCTACGCCGAAATCGGCGGCTGCTACTACGCCGCGCGGCTCGCCGTCAACGAGCATCTGCACCGGCTGGGGCGGCAGGCCGGCGCAGTCATCTTCCGCGAGGCGCACCCGGGTTACATTCTCCCCGTTGGTGTATGGAACGTGCGCGAGCACGTGCGGGAGGCTCTGCGGCAGCCGCCGCGCCGCTACGAGACCCTCGAGGAGGCGATGGCGCGCGTGGGGTTCACAATGGATATTCCCATGAAGCGCTGGATAGCGAACTCCGGCGTCCTGAAGGACCGTATGTTTCAGAAGCGGCTCGACGACTTCGAGGTGTGACAAGCGCTAAAGCGGGGGTGCGGCGTCGCGCCGCCGCCGCGGGCGTAGTGTAGTCTGGTATCACCGGGGCTTCCCAAGCCTCTAACCCGGGTTCGAATCCCGGCGCCCGCAGCGTGCATTTACTCGCCAATTGGCTAATAGCGCATAAACCCTGCCAAGCCATGCTCTGGCGGCGCTGGCGGTTTTGCGTGGGCGGGTTCAGGCGCTGGGCCGCCTGGGAGTTCTGGCCGCCCTGGCTATTCTACCTGCCGCTGCTACCGTGGCTGTTCCTGCTTGCGGTACGCTATCGTGGTGTGACGGTGGTGACGGCGGTCAACCCCGGTATCACCCGCTTCGGCCGGTTCCTGGCCAACCGCAAATCGGACAAGCTGGGCGCGCTGCCCCGCCGGTACGTTCCACCGTTCGTCCTGCTCCGGGCGGCTGACAGTCTGGCGGCCCGACTGGTGCAGGCGCGTGCCTTTGCCACGGAGCAGGGTTTGCCGGTAGTGCTGAAGCCCGATATCGGTGGCCGCGGCTCGGGGGTCTGGATTGTCAGGACCCCTGAGGAGCTGGAGCAGGATATCGTGCTGGTCGATTACGACGTCATACTGCAATCATTCGTGGATGGAGAGGAGTACGGCATATTCTGGGTCCGACATCCCGGACGCCGGCGTGGACGAATCGTTTCCATAACCAGGAAGGAACTCCCGTCCGTGACCGGCGACGGGATTCATTCGGTCGAGCAACTAATCCTCTCGCATCCTCGTGCGGTATGCTTCAGCCGGCTCCACTTGCGTAATCTCGGAGGACGCGCACTTGAAATCCCCGCCAGCGGCGAAATAGTCCCGATTGGCGAACTGGGGACGCACAGCCGAGGAGCACTGTTCCATGATGGCCGGGCAAGCTATACGAAGGAGCTCGAGCGGGAGTTCGAGTCGCTGACATCATCGCTGAAGGGCTTCCATTTCGGTCGCTTCGACGTCATGGTCCCCTCCGTTTCCGTGCTGCAGAAAGGTGAGGGGCTTCAGGTCATGGAACTGAACGCTCTGGGGGCGGAAATGATCCATATCTGGGACTCACGGCTCGGACTGAGGAATGCCTGGCGGACCCTCAGGTGGCAGTGGTATATCGCCTACCACTTTGGTTACTGCAACAGTCTCGGGGGGGCTCCGGTGGCAACTTTCGGGGAAACAGTACAGGAGCTGTTCGAGCTCTGGGCGCTGCATCAGCGGCACGAGGTGGCCTCCAGCAAGCGTGCGGTGGAATGACCTCGGGACCGACTGAAACCGCTATGTTTCGGCGCGCCGTATAATTTAAGCCCCCGCGCGTGGCGCGGGGTGGACCGGGAACAGGAGCGGCTGCTGCGCAACTTCCTGCTGGTGCGCAACTCGACGCGGCCTTCGCACCAGCAACTGGTGCAGCGGCACTTCGGCCAGCACGAGCGGCTGATTGACGAGGGCGAGCACGAATTCCCGCTCGAATTCGTCAAGTACCTGCACCTGCTGGTGCCCGACACGCTGCTGCAGAAGATTGCCGCCGAGGTGCTGGCTTCGCGCGAGGAGGGACTCGAGCGGGCGGGACTGCTCTCGGCCGAATTGGAATACCGCACCCCCGAGCTAGGCGAGTTGGTCTACGACGAGTGGGTCAGCCATGAAGAGCTGGAGGCGGAAATCGGCAAGCTGGAGCGCACCAAGCACGGACTGAACGCGTCACCGCTCCACCACTACTGCCGCGAGCACTCGACCGAGGGGCGGGTCTGGTCGCACTTGCACACCCACCTTGACCCGGACGACATCCGCATCTCTCGCGCCGACAAGGCGGCGCACCGGCTGGGGCCGCCGGCGTTCATCGCCGCCGCCAGTGAGGACGGGGCGCTGGCGCTGGTGCCCTACCGCATGGATTCGCGCGGCTACGACTCCGGCGAGGATTTCGACTACCGCCATTTCGCGAACATCACGCTGGCGGTGCTGTGCGACCACCCCGACGCGCACGACTACTCGGTGCTGAACGAGTTCCAGCAGTCAATCGAAGAGGGGCTGGCGCGTGGTGGCTGACCGCAATTTTGTTGTCCTTGGTCATCGCGCGCACACTGCGCCCGACTGGAAACTGGACGACCTGTGTGGTGGCGGAGGCCGGCTGGATGTGCTTATGCGCTGCGTCACTGCCGCGATGTGGGTCTCACATGGCCTGCGTCGTGACACCGATGTCTGGCTGCTGCTATCTGGCCCGCCGGCCCCGCCGGTCGCGGTCCACTTCTGCGGCGCGAGCGTCCGCTACCTGAACCCTGACGAGCGCTCGACCGCGGCGCTGGTGCGCAACGGCCTCGTCAAGCTGCGCAACCGCGACTCCGTGGAAGCGAGCCCCGGCGTGACGCTCCACCGCGTCGGGCTCGAAGAGTTGCTGGCGCGGCTGCCGCCCGCCGTGCTGCTCGACGAGGCGGGCGACACCACGGAGTTCCCGGCAGCGCCGCTGACAATCGTGCTGGGCGACGACCGCGACCCGACCGGGGAGGAGCGCGCCGCGCTCGCGAGCGCGCCGCGCGTCCGGCTCGGCGACCGCAGCCTGCTCTCATCGGCATGCATCACGCTCGCGCATCATCAGATGGACTCGGTATGAGCCGCTTCGTCGCTTCGTTAATCACTGCGCATCATCAGATGGAGGGTGGTGGCTTCCCCGTCCGGCGTCCGTTTCCGACCGCGAGTCTGGACCAGGTCGACCCGTTCCTACTGCTGGACGAGATGGGTCCCGTGGAGTGGGCTCCGGGCGAAGCCATCGGCGCGCTGGACCACCCGCACCGTGGCTTTGAGACCGTGACTTACCTGCTGGAAGGTCACATGTACCACCGAGACTCGTTCGGCCATGCCGGCGAGTTACGTCCAGGCGACATGCAGTGGATGACCGCAGGTTCCGGGCTGGTTCATTCCGAAATGCCGCACCTGGATTTCCAGAAGCGCGGCGGGACCACGCACGGTTTCCAGATCTGGGTCAACCTGCCGCGCGACTGCAAGCTGATGGAGCTGCGCTACCAGGAAATCGCGGCCGCCGAAATTCCGCGCGCCGAAAGCGATGACGGGCTGGTGCAGGTGGGAGTTATCGCTGGCGAGTCTCTGGGCGTCAGCGCACTTATCGAGACTGTCATTCCCATTACGTATCTGCATTTGACCATCGCGCCGGGCGGCGCACTCGAGCAGCCGCTGGCGTCGGAGTTGAACGCCATGGTCTACTGCTTCGGCGGCGCGGGCGAGTTCGGCCCGCAGCGCACCCCGGCCGACGACGGGCTGCTGGTACTTTTCGGCGACGGCGAGGCAGTATGCATTGCCGTCCTGTCCGACGCGATAAAGCCGCTGCAAGCTCTGCTGCTGGCGGGCGCGCCGCTCGGTGAGCCGGTCGCACGCTACGGACCGTTCGTGATGAACACTCGCGACGAGCTGGTGCAGGCTGTGCCGGACTTCGAGGCGGGGGAAATGGGGCACATCGCGCCGGAACCCCAATAGCGCCTGCCCCGCTGCCCCGACATGCAACCGCTGTTGCGTGCGCTCCCGTTCAATCTGTCACTGCTCGCTGGCACCTACGCAATTGCATGGGCTGCCGCGCTGGCCGATGCGCCGCTAGGACTGCCGTCGCTGGAGCACCCCGTCGGGATGGTCATCGGTGCGCTGCTGGTGGCGCTGGGGTTGCGGCTGCGGCTCCTGGCGACCATTGCCTACTACAACCACGAGTTGGTCGTCGTACGGTTGCGGCCGCAGCAGCGGCTGGTGACGGATGGAGTGTTCGCGCACATGCGCAACCCGCTGCTGCAGGGGTGGTGGATGCTGCAGGCGGGCTGGGCGATGGTGCTTGGCACACCGACGGGGATGCTGCTGGCACTTGCGCTCGGGGTGGCGCTGGACTTCTGGGTCAAGTGGGAGGAGCTGACGCTGGCGGCCGAATTCGGTGATGAATACCGTGATTATCACGCGCGGACGCCGCGCTGGGGCTGGCAGCGCTGACGCGAGCCGCGCCGAAGTGGACGCCGACGCTCGCTTAAGGGGCGCGACGCCTGCCTTGGCGTGCAGCGCATAGTCGTCACCCGCTACGGCCCGCCCGAGGTGCTGCGGCTCGAGGAAGCGGAGACGCCCGAGCCGGGCGAGGGCGAGGTGCTGGTGCGGGTCGCGCGCACCGGCATCAATTTCGCCGACCTGCTGGCGCGTATGGGGCTCTACCCCGGCGTCCCGAAGCCGCCATTCGTCCCGGGCTACGAGGTCGCCGGCACCGTCGCGGCGCTCGGCCCTGCGGTCGATGGCCTGGCGGTGGGCGACCGTGTCGTCGCCGGCCGCTCGTTCGGCGGCTACGCAACGCACACGGTCGCGCCGCGGGCGATGGTCACGCGACTGCCCGACTCAGTCAGCTTCGACGCGGCGGCGGCGCTGCCGGTCAACTACCTGACGGCGTGGCTGGCGGTGGTGCATCCCGGCGCGCTGCAGCCGGGCGAGACCGTGCTCATCCACGGCGCCGCCGGCGGGGTGGGGATCGCGGCGACGCAGCTGGCGCGCATCCGCGGTGCGGCGCGCATCTTCGGCACCGCGTCGCCGGCGAAGCACGATTGGCTGCGTGAGCAGGGGGTCGAGCCGGTCCCGCGCGATGACTTCCGCGCTGCCATCAAGGCCGCCACCGACGGGCGCGGGGTCGACCTAGTGCTCGACCCGGTCGGCGGCGACCACCTGCTCCAGGGCTACCGCTGTCTCGCCGCGGGTGGCCGCATCGTCACCTACGGCATCTCGGCGATGGCGCCCGGCCGCAGGCGCAGCCGGCTGGCGCAGCTGCGCGAGTGGTGGCGCACGCCGCGCTTCAACCCGCTCTGGATGATGGGCGCCAACCGTGCGGTCATCGGCGTCCATCTCGGCCGCTACCGCGACGCCGAGCGGCTGCAGCAGGCGCAGGCGCAGCTTTTCGGCTGGCTGGAGTCGGGCGAAATCGCGCCGCGCATCGACTCGGTCTTCCCCGGCGCGGAAGCCGCGCAGGCGCACCAGCACATCCACGACCGGAAGAACATCGGCAAGGTGCTGCTGGACTTCGCGTAACCCTATAACCGGCCGACCGCTCGCGCCCCATGGCGGACCCGGTTGGCGACGCTGCGGGCGAGGTGGAACTGCACCGTCGCACCAGCGCCGACGAGGCGGACAAACTCTTCCGCATCCTGTTCGCCGCGGTCCAGCTGGGGGCGCCCGCTTCCAAGCGGCAGATTGCCGAGCAGGCGGGGCTCTCGTCGCAGCTCGTGGATTACCACGTCCCGAAGCTGGTCGCCAGCGGGCAGCTGCTGCTGCAGGCCGGCCGCTACCGCCCGCAGGCGTGCCTGACCGACAAGAACCTGTTCCGGCTGATGAAGTCGTCGCTCATCCGCCAGCAGCTCATCGAGCAGGTTGCGGCGGGGCTCGACTTCTCGCAGGCGGAGAAGGACGAAGGCGCGGTCATCGAGGAGAACATCCTGAGCCTGCTGCGGCTCTTTACGATCGAGCTGAAAAAAGGGCGCTGAAATTGCCCTTCGGCGCACCGCTCCGGGACCGGGGCGCGGCTGCCGCACCAGCCGCGCCAAGCACGAAACAAAAAATTTTTTTTGGCGCCGCTTTATATATCGCGAGCACCGCCGGAGAGTTATGCGCCGACGCCATATGCTGGGCAACCACCGCCTAACCATCTGCGGCTATCCGACCACTCAACAGGAGCGCCGCGCGATGAGCAAGACCCATTGGGGGCAGGTCTCCTGCAAGCACTGCCTTGCGATGCACGACAGCCATCCTGCTCTCGGGATGGAGGTTCCGGCATGAGCGACCGCCTCACGGTTTTCGGGACGCCGGTGCAGCGACCCCGCGCGATGAATCCGCCGCCGGTTCCCGGTAGCGGGCCGTCGCCGCTGCTCGCGGTGGGCGTGGTGCTGACGCTGGTCGTCGCGGCACTGATGGTCTACCAGCCGGCGACCGATGAGCCGACCGGGCTGACGACGGTCCAGAGCGACTTCCTACAGGGACTGGTCGCGGACCAGGCCCGCAGCTCGCCGCAGTTGCAGGCGTATAATTCATGCGACGCGCTCGAGGGCGACCTGAAGGAGCATCTCAAGGACGAGATGCGCGCGACGCTCGCGTCAAACCAGGGCAGCTACTACCGTGGCGGCTGGGGCGGTGGTTGGATGGTGGATGACATGGCGGTTGAAGAGAACATGGCAATGGACGGCGGAGCTGTGGCGACGCCCAGCGCTGACACGTCCACCGGTACCGCGCAGGGATCTACCGGCGGCGGAGGCGCTGCCGAAGGCGAACGCGAGTTTTCCGGCACCAACAATCAGGAGGGGGGCGTTGACGAGGCGGACTTCGTCAAGACCGACGGTGACTACATCTACGTGCTCTTCGGCGACCAGTATTACTACTATTCTTACGGCTACGGCGGCCACCTCGACGGCGGGCGGCTGCACATCCTGTCGGTGCCTGAGGTGGGTGAGGTCGAATACCTGAGCAACGCGACCGTCGAGGGCTGGCCGCGCGAGATGCTCCTTTCGGGAGACCGCATGGCAGTCTACTCCGACCTCTCGGTCTGGGACCTGGTCTACTCCGAAGGTGAGCATCCGCTGCTGCCCTACCTGCTGCGCAACAGCGCGAACGAGGGTGGAGCGCAGAACTCCGCTCCCGGTGGCTCGGGCTTCGTCGCGGACAGCGCCAGCTACAGCTACGACTCCTTCCGCGTCAACTCGCTCTCGAAGCTGACCATCTTCGAGCTGGGCGACCGCACCGCGCCACAAGTGGAGCGCGAGCTCTACATGGAGGGCTGGTACCAGACCGCGCGCGAGGTCGACGGCACCGTGCGCATGGTGAGCCAGGGCTACCTCGACATTCCCGGGTTGGTCTACTGGCCCGAGCTGCCCGACGAGTACTGGAACATCTACTGGGATGATGATAACGGCATCTGGGATGACGAGGCGCAGCAGAAGCTCGCCGAGCAGCTCTGGATGGAGGCGATTAACGCCACCATCACGCAGAACGAGGTGATTATTGACGCGACCGATCTGGACGAGCTGATTCCCCGCGTCTATGAATTGCAGGACGGCAACGTCACGGTCCACAGCTTCACCGCCGCCGCCGACTGCCAGGACTTCGTGATTGCCGAGGACGGCACCGCCAGCAGCGTCACCAGCATCATGACGCTCGACCTCGAGAGTGACGACCTCTCGTTCGAGGCGGACCACGTCATGAGCAACTGGGCCACGATTTACGCTTCGGCCGACATGCTCGTGATCGCCGAGATGGCCAACGACTTGTGGTGGTTCTGGGACGGCGAGGTGGCCGATTACCAGGAGGCGACCAACTTGCACGCCTTCGACATCTCGCAGGCCGGCGAGACCCGCTACATCGGCAGCGGCCGCGTCAATGGCACTGTTCTGGACCAGTTCTCGCTCTCCGAGCACAACGGCTACCTGCGTGTTGCAACGACGACCGGCCAGTGGGGCCGCTGGTGGCTTTCCGCGGAGGAGCAGACCGGGCCGGAGAACCACGTCTTCGTACTCGAGCAGCTGACTCACGGAGACTGTGCGGTGAACTGCACGATCGAGCTGGCGACAGTTGGCCATGTCGGCGGCATCGCCGTCGGCGAGCGTATCTGGTCGTCCCGCTTCGTCGGCGACCGTGGTTACCTGGTGACGTTCCGCAACATTGACCCGCTCTGGACGCTCGACCTGAGCGACCCAACCAACCCGCAGGTCATCGGCGAACTGGAGGTTCCCGGTGTCTCGACCTACATCCACCCGCTCGACGAGGACCATCTGCTGACCATCGGCATTGCTGGTGACGAGAACGGCCTCGACTGGGGCAGCACGCAGCTTTCGCTCTTCGACGTCACCGACTTCGCGGACCCGAAGCTCGCTTCCAAGCTGGAGCTCTCACCGGTCCCCGATGATGAGAAGCACGGGTGGAACTGGGCCTGGTCGGAGGCGACCTACGAGCACAAGGCGTTCCAGTACTGGAACGGCCAGCTCGCGATTCCGCTGAGCACCTACCGCTACACCTGGGATGAGGCCAGGCAAAACTACCACTACGAGTATGTTTCGAAGCTGGTGCTGGTTGATGTCTCGATTGCAGATGAATGTCTCCTGCCGCTAGAACATCCGGACCGGAAAGACTGCCTTACTATCTATGACGGCTCAAGCATCGACCACTCGATGTTCTACGAGATGGACGAGTGGTACTGGGACCGCCCCGACATCCGTCGCACGGTCTTCATCGACGACTACGTCTACGCCATCTCGCAGCAGGGCGTCACCGTCCACAAGCTCGACACGATGGCCCTAACCGACTACGCCGGCCTGCCAGTCAGCGACCCCGGGTTCTATGGCAAGCAGTGGGAGGATGGGCCGCGCGAGGAAAAAGAGGACGGGAGCGACTCCGATGACGAGGAGTCAGACGATAACTCGCAGTCCGAGGACGACTCTGCGACCAGCCCCAATGGCTCGGCCTGAAGAAACCAGTTTATAGCGCAATCCAGACGGGGGCGCATGCGCTTCACCGTCTCGTTCACCGTTGCGTTGCTCATTGCGGTAGCGCCGCTAGCAGCGCTGCCGCTCGAGGCTGAAAATCCGCAAGGCGATGATCTGGAGGCACTGCTGCTGTCGCTCTGGCTTTGCCAGGAAGCGGTCACCGTGCAGGACCTGAACTATTCCAAAGCACTCGAGTGCAAGGTCGAACTGGAGTTCACCTCCGACGAACTCGTAATCGCCGCCAGCGGCGTCCCGCACCACGACCACCACTCGGGCCCGGGTGGGCAGGGCACCAATGGCGTCGAGCCGCAGGAATATGAGTGGCGGCTGCCGCTGCCGCCTGCCAACGACACCGACTGCGACCCCGCGGTCTCGGCCGCTGGCTGTGAGCTGGTGCCCGGGCTGGGGCCAGTGGCGGTGGCGCTGAACGGCGCGCCCATCTTCGGTCCGGAGGACGGCCCCGGCGGCGACGCCGTGGCGACGCAGATCGGGCAGTACGAGGAGACCGAGCAGAACATCTGGCTCGGCGTCTGCGGCGGTCATTCTGGTCCTGGCGGTACATTTCACTACCACTTCGATGCTAATTGCGTACATTGGCACCCCGAGAATGAGGGTGAGACCCATCAAGTAACAATAACTGATGACAAGGATTTCCTGCCTGAGGGCCTGACA
Source organism: Candidatus Thalassarchaeaceae archaeon (assembly GCA_963578705.1). GTDB lineage: Archaea > Thermoplasmatota > Poseidoniia > MGIII > CG-Epi1 > UBA8886. Next base: position 13,330 of record CAUZDT010000015.1, on the reverse strand, counting down.
ATCAACGTCGGCGATGCCGTAACCTGGACCAACGATGATGACAGTTCCCATACTGTAACAGCGGAAGACGGCCAATTTCACTCTGAGACTATAGCAGAGGGGGCAACCTGGTCATACACCTTTACGGAGACTGGAACGTATGATTATGGGTGCAATTATCACGGAGGAATGGAGGGGTCGGTATCTGTTGTTGAAGAAGATGACGATATTGTCTGGACTGATTATGATTTCAGCCAAGTAGATGACGCGGTACATTCACCAATCCTCGGTTTCGCGTTCGATGGCTACCCGATTTACGGCTCTTACGGGTGGGGAGATGATAGCAGCGTGAAGCTGATTCGCTCATCCTACCTTCTGAATGACGGAGCCGTGGGTGAAGACGGCATCCCGGATTACCACTTCGAGGCAGGCTCTGGAAACCTGGATGCGTGCAACGGCCGTTTTAGTGCGACACCAGAATTCCCAGATGGAATCTACCACTACTACTCGACACCCCCAGTCGCGGACGGCGACGGTACCATCTCAACCAACAATGCATTCCCGTATTTCATCTACTGCTATCGCGGCGTCCCTGACCTCTCGAATACTGATAATGGTGGTGGAGGAGGTCCTCCTGATGGTGGAGGTCCACCCGACGCTGACTCCGACGGCGTTGGCGATGGCTGGGATGACTGTCCCGATACACCGTCTACGGTCTGGCCTGACGGGGAGCCAATATTCCCGCGCGGCTGCACGCAGGCGCAGTACGACGCCGCTGGTGCAGGGCCGGTGCTGGATGCCTATAGCGGTAACAACCCGCCCGCGCCGCCTGACGCCGATGGCGATGGCATCGTTGACCCGGAGGACGAATGCGGCGACTCGCCTCACGGGGAACCAGTCTATCGCAACGGCTGCACCGTGACGCAGAACGGCGGCGGCGAGCCGCCGCCGCCGCTCGCCGAAATTTGCCTGACCGACCACTCGAATCTGTCGCAGCACTTCCATGTCTCGCTCGCAATTTATGAGAACGGTGTCGCGGTCACGATTCCCGGCAACATCGGTATCGACACCGCAACCTGCCCGGGCGGGATGCACGCCATCCACACCCACGACGCTAGCGGGACGCTGCACGTCGAGCTGCCGGTGGCGGGACCGGTGACACTCGGCGACTTCTTCGCCATCTGGGGCGAGCCGTTCTCTCCGCAGCAGGTGCTCCACATGGTCGCCGACGACGACGAAACGCTGGCGATGTGGGTCGACGGGGAGACCGCCGCCACCTGGGGCGGGATGCTGCTCGCCGATGGGCAGGTCTTCCGTGTCGAATATCTGCTGGTCGACGGGGGCGGGCCGGACGACCCGCCCACCGATCCGCCTGCCAACGACACCGGCAACAACACCACCACCGAGCCCTACCCCGACTCGGGCGATGGGACGCAGCCGGACGACGTCGGCGGCATCCCCGCACTGTCGCTACTAGTCACTACGATTGCACTCACTCTGATTGCGCTGCGTTGCCGCCGAAGCGACTAAAACCGCTCGCCGTTCACCAGCCGATGGCCCCGACCTATGCGGAGTACCTGCGGCTGGAGGAATTGCTGGCGCTACAGCGGGGGCACGACGGTTCTCCGAGCCCTGACGAACTGCACTTCATCATTGTCCACCAGAATTTTGAATTGTGGTTCAAGCTGGTGATTTCGGAGCTGCGCACGTCGCGCGATATTCTCGACCGCGACTACGTTGCCGAAGAGCGCATCCCGCGCACGGTGCACCACCTGCGGCGGGTTATCGAAACCTTTCGGCTGATGGCGCAGCAGTGGAAGGTGATGGAGACGCTTACGCCGCAGGACTTCCTGAACTTCCGCGACAAGCTTGGTACCACCTCCGGCTTCGAGTCGTTCCAGATGCGCGAGATGGAGACGCTGCTCGGCCCGCAGCTGCTCGATGGCAAACCGCGCGAAATGGACGGGCCGGCCGAACCGCGGCCGCTGGTCGCCGTCGTTGGTGACTGGCTGGCGCGTACGCCTATCATGGGCTCCGCACCGGGCGACGCGGGCGACGACGCGGTCGTCGCCCGCTTCATCGAGGACTATCTCGCAGTGCACGCCACGCTTGGCGCCGAAACTGCGGAGCGCTACGGCGGCTCGCCCGAAGTCAAGGCGCGCTTCGGTGCCGAGGCCGAGGGCGCGCGCGAGTTCTTCGCGGACGGCGACGGGGTGGACCGCGCTCGCGCAGGACTGCTCTTCATCGAGTCCTACCGCGAGCTACCGCTGCTGGCGTGGCCGCGACGGCTGGTCGACACGGTCGTCGAGCTGGAGCAGCAGATGGTGCTCTGGCGCTCGGCGCACGCGCGGATGGTTGAGCGCATCATCGGTCGGCGCACCGGTACCGGCGGGTCGAGCGGGGTCGACTACCTTGACTCGACGACGCAATGGCGTGTTTTCGGGGACCTGTGGGCGGTGCGCACGCTGCTGATTCGGAAGGACGCGCTGCCGCCGTTGGAAAACGCCGAGTTCTACGGCTTCGCGGGAGACGAAGATGGTTGACCTGGTGGGCAAGCGGGCGCTGGTTTGCGGCGGCACTAGCGGCATCGGTGCCGCCACCGCCGAGGCGCTACGCGACCGCGGAGCCGCGGTCACGATACTGGCGCGTTCCGCCAGCGGCGACGCGGCGCTGGCATGCGATTTGGAAGATATTGATGCACTGACGATAACTATAAAAAAGGAAATTGACGCCAACGGCGCGTTCGAAATCCTGGTTAACAACTCCGCTGGCCCGCCGGCGGGACCGCTGCTGGAGGCGGCGCCAGCTGACTTCGAGAAGGCGATGCACCGCCACCTGCACGCGTCGCACACGCTGGTGCAACTGCTGCTGCCGGGGATGCGCGCCGCGGGTTACGGGCGTATCATCAACATTATCTCGACTTCCGTAAAGGAGCCGATTCCGGGGCTTGGCGTCAGCAATACCGTGCGCGGCGCGATGGCGGCGTGGGCCAAGACGCTCGCGAAGGAGCTGCCACCCGGAATTACAATCAACTCGATCCTGCCGGGCTTCACGGCGACGCAGCGGCTGGAGGAGCTGAAGCAGACGCTCGCCACGCAGCGCGGCGTCTCGCCCGCGGAAGTCGAGGCGGCGTGGCTCGCGACCGTGCCTGAGGGTCGGCTGGCGCAGCCGTCGGAGCTGGGGGCGGTCATCGCATTCTTGGCATCGCCCGCGGCGGGCTTCGTGCGCGGCGTCGCGCTCCCGGTTGATGGCGGGCGGCTCGCTTCTATCTGAACATGCAGTTCGACATTTTTCTCTCAATTTGCCATACTCCTGTCGGCGGGCACCTGCCAAGCGAGGCAGAGATGTTCCAGAACTTCTTTGCGCAGCTGGAGGCCGCCGACGCGCTGGGGTTCGGCACGGCGTGGGTCGCGCAGGCCCACTTGTCGACTGAGGTGCAGAAGCGCAACCGCCAGTCGGTGGTCCCCCACTGGGAGGGCGAAGTTGGCTTGTGCACCGACTTCTTCCAGCTGGCGCACGCCTGCTTCGCCCGCACGGAGCGCATCGAGGTCGGCAGCGCGGTGATGAGCCTGCTGACGCACGGCGGCCCGGTCGGCATCGCCGAGCGCGTCGGGGCATTCCTGGCGCTGCACGGGCTCGACCCCGTCGAAAAGCGGCGGCTGCGCATCGGCTTCTCCGCCGGCCGCTTCGAGTTTATGGCGCGGCCGTACGGTATCGTGCCACGCGACGCCGTCGAGGAAGTGGCGTGGCCGGCGCTGCGCGGGCAGATTTTCGCCGAAGCGTGCGAAATCTTCCTGCGGCTGCTCAACGGCGAGGTGCTCAGCAGCGAAACGGTGCGCAGGACCGTGCTGAGCCGCGAGAACTTCCGCTCCGATGGCGACTGGGGGGCGGTGCAGCAGGCGGCGGTCAAGCGCGATGCGCTGACGGCAGCGCCCGACGAAATCCCCATCCCGAACCGCTACGAATTTGAGGAGCTGAAAACCATCCCGCAGGAGTGGCGGCAGGAGCTGCTCGACCTCATACTTGGAAGTCATGACCCGCCGCTGCAGGTGGCGTGTAACCGCTGGCGGCCGGTGAAGACCTTCAATCTCTCAATCACGCCGCCCGCGGTCATCGACGCGACGCACGCACGGATGCGCGACTGCTACCACCTCGATGGCGGGCCGTGGCAGCGCCACTACATGCCGCGTACGGTCTTCGTGTTTCTGAACGAGGAGCCGGGACTGGCGGCGGCCGAACGTTCGGCCGCCGCCCATGCGGAAGCCCGGCAGGCGCTCGGCAGCTACTGGGGTGCGCTCGAAGGGACGATTGACCCCATGAAGGTCGCCAGCGCTGCCGACAACGCGGTCATCGGCAACGCCGACGAAGTGGCGCAGCAGCTGGCGGAGTGCTTCGACTCGAAGGATTGCGTCATGGCGTGGTTCGATTTCTTCAACCACGACTCGGAGCGGGTGGTGCGCAACATGGAGGCGTTCATGCAGAAGGTCGCCCCGCAGGTGGCCGGACTGCAATGAGCCATCCTGTCGACTCAAGCGAACTTTACCCAGAAAGCCCGCTGGGCGACCTGGGGGGCGATGTCCCGACGGGGCGCGACGTCGAGTGGGAGCCGCTGGTGGATTACCGGCGCAACGGCGTCTCGGAGACGACCATCCACGGCGCGGTCGCGTGGGCGCACGGCGCGGAGACCATCCATAGCTTTGGCGGCAACGTGCTCTGCTACGGCCGCTCGATGATGAAGCCGCTGATGCTCAAGGTCTTTGCCGACGAGTTGGCCGACCTTGCGTGGGAGCAGAAAGCCATCACCGTCGCGAGCCACAACGGGACGGCCGAGCACGTGCGCGCGGCGCAATCGTTGCTGCCGCGCTCCGACTGGGGGCTGATGCAGACGCCACTCGACACCCCGCTAGTGCAGTTCGGCCGGCAGGTGCGCCGCTCGCGCCGCTGGTATTCCAACTCGTCGGGGCAGCACGCCGCCATCCTGCGCGGCTGCCGCGCCCGCGGCTGGAACCGCGCCGGCTACACGCTGCCGAGCCACCCCTTCTTTTTCGCGTTCCTGGAGCAGGTGCGGCGCTACCTTGGCCCGCAATGGGAGCCGCTGCGGATTGCGCGCGACGGCGACGGGCTCCCGACGCTCTCGAACACGGTCAACGAGCTGGCGACCTGCTACGCCGGGCTGGCGCGGGACCGCGACGCGGACTGGATTTGGGAGGCGATGGTGCGCCACCCCGACTTGGTCGGCGGTTTCAACCGGCTCGACACGACCATAATCAAGTCGGGCCACGGCCGCGTCATCGCCAAGGAGGGCGCCGACGGGTTGCTCGGACTGGCAATCGACCACGACGATTTCCCCGCAGGGCTGGGTATCGTGGTCAAGCTCGCGCACGGCTGGAACCCGCAGGCGGGCTGGTATGTCGCGCGCGGCATCTTGGGAGTGCTCGGTATCGAGCTGCGCAACCCCTACCCGTTGCGGCGCCAGAAGGCGTTTCTTGTCCCGGGCGTCGTCCCGGAACGCTACCTTGAGGCGCTGGAGGGCATCCCGACCTGGGACGACTGGGACCCCGACCAAGATCGCTGGTATTTCGACCCCGAACAATATCGAGGCGAGGCGTGAAACGGCTCGCCAATCTGATTGGTGGTGAGTGGCTTCCACCGCAGGACGGCCAGTATTTCGACGACCACAACCCCGCCACCGGCGCGAAAATCGCCGAAATCCCGTCGTCGACTGCAGACGACATCGAAGCGGCAGTCGCCGCCGCCCGTGCCACGCAGCCGGCGTGGGGCGCGCTCCTGCCCGGGGAGCGCGCCGACTGGCTCGAGCGCATCGCCGATGCGCTGGAGGCGCGCAGCGCTGAAATCGCCGAACTCGAGAGTCGCGATACCGGCAAGCCGGTTGCGCTGGCGCGCGCCGTGGACGCCGCGCGCAGCGTCCTGAACTTCCGTTTCTTCGCCGAATTGGGGCGCGAACTTCCCGATGAGCAGTATTTAATGGAAGACGCGCTCAACGTGGTGGTGCACAAGCCGGTCGGCGTGGCCGGGTTGATAACGCCGTGGAACCTGCCGCTCTACCTACTTTCTTGGAAGGTTGCGCCCGCGATCCTGATGGGCAACACCGTCGTTGCCAAGCCGTCACGGTTGACGCCACTGACTGCCAACCTGCTGGCCGAGGTCGTGACCGAGGTGGGGCTGCCGACCGGGGTCGTCAACCTGGTCCACGGCAGCGGTTCTGTCTGCGGCAGCGCGCTGGTCGAGCATCCGGCCGTCGGTGCCGTCTCGTTCACCGGCGGGACGGCGACGGGGCGGCGCGTCGCTGCCGGCGCCGCGCCGCTCTTCAAGAAACTCTCGCTTGAACTGGGGGGTAAGAACGCTACGATTGTCTGCGCGGACGCCGATCTGGAAAAGACGGTCCCCGGCGCCGCACGCGCGGCGTTCATGAACCAGGGGCAGGTCTGCCTTTGCGGCAGCCGCTTGCTCATCGAGCGTTCCGTCTGGGATGAGTTCGTCCCGCGCTTCGTCGCGCACGTCGAGGCGATGACCATCGGCGACCCCGCGAGTTGCGACCTGGGCGCGCTGGTTTCGCAGGAGCATCGCGCGAAGGTCGAGGGCTACGTCGCGCTTGCCCGCGAGGAGGGCGGTACCATCCTGTGCGGTGGTAAGCGCCCCGTATTGGCGCCGCCATTCGACGGCGGCGCCTTTCTCGAGCCGGCCGTGATTGAGGGCCTGGCTCCCGACGCGCGCTGCGCGACCGAGGAAATCTTCGGCCCGGTGGTGACGTTGCATCCTTTCGAGGGCGACGAGGAGGCGCTGGCGATTGCCAACAACACCGAATTCGGCCTGGCCGGCAGCGTCTGGACGCGCGATATGGAGCGCGGCCGCCGGCTCGCCGAGGGGCTGGAGACGGGGCTGGTGTGGGTCAACTGCTGGCTGCACCGCGACCTGCGCGTGCCGTTCGGCGGGGTCAAGAACAGCGGGGTCGGCCGTGAGGGCGGGCGCTACTCGCTCGAGTTCTTCTCCGAGCCGACCAGCATCTGCCTGATGGAGCCGTAGCTCAGGACGCCGGGACTTATTAATCCGGCCGAGATGCCGGCGCTATGTCGAAGGGCGAAATCGTGATGGGCGCGCTGGCGCCACACCCGCCGCACCTGGTCTACGCCGAGAATCCGCCGCAGAACGAACCTGTCTCCGAAGGCGGCTGGGAGGAGCTGCGCTGGGGCTATGAGCGGCTGCGTAAGTCGCTCGCCAGAAAGGAGTTTGATGTTATCATCGTCCACACCCCGCACTGGCAGACCTACGTGGGCACCCATTTTCTGGGCGTCCCGCAATTCAAGTCGCTCTCGGTCGACCCGATTTTCCCGAATCTGTTCCGCTACAGCTACGACCTTTCGGTCGACGTCGAGCTGTCGCGCTCCATCCACGACGCGGCTGCGAAGGCGGGGTTGCATGTGATGATGATGGAAAACCCTGACTTCCGCATCGACTACGGCACCATCACCAGCTGCCACCTGGTGCGGCCTGAGTGGGACCTGCCGATAGTCTGTATTTCGTCGAACCGCTCGCGCAATTACTTCTCGGTCGAGGTGATGCAAGCTAACATGCTCAAGCTCGGCAAGGCAACGCGCAAGGCGGTCGAGGCATCGGGCAAGCGGGCGCTGCTGCTCTCGAGCAATTCGCTTTCGCACCGCCATTTTACCGAGGAGCCGGAAGTCCCTGAAGACATGTCGCAGGAGCACATCACCAACCACAACCAGTATCTCTGGGACATGAAGATGATTGAGCTGATGCGCGCCGGAAAGACGCGCGAACTCGTAGATATCATGCCCGACTTCACCGAGCAGACCGTTGCCGAGACCGATGCCGGCTCGCTAACGTGGCTGATGGCGGCGCTCGACTTCCCCACTTACGGCGGCGAAGTGCACGCCTATGGAACGGTCATCGGCACTGGCAACGCCATCATCGGCTGGGACCCGGCGAGCGCATGAACGCGACCGCCGCCGGCCGGGTTGCGCAGGGCGAGGCGGCCGCCGACGAACCGGCGGCCGCCAACGCGGTCCCGCTCGGAATCCTGGTTCCCGGACTACCGCATCCGCTGCTCTGTCCCGAAGGGAATCCGGGCTGGCAACGCGTCCGCGACGGCTTCGGCGCAGCGCGCGAACGGATTGCCGCCAGCGGAGCCGACCTGCTCGTCATCTACTCTACGATGTGGCCATCTATCCTAGGGCATCAGTTGCAGGCTAATCCGGAGCCGGAATGGACGCACGTCGACGAGGATTTCCACTATCTGGGGAGCATTCCCTACAAGTTCCGCATCGACGCCGGGTTTGCCGAGCTGGCGGTCGCGAAAGCGCAGGTGCGTGGCCTGCGGGCACGCACCTGCGCTTACCACGGCTTTCCGATTGACACCGGCTCAGTGGTGGCGCTGAAGCTGCTGAATCCCGATAACGAGTTGCCGGCGGTCATCGTCAGCAGCAATATCTACGCCAACCGTACCGAGACGGTCGTGCTCGGCAAGGCGTTGCGCGACGCGGTCGAGGAGCAGGGCCGCAAGGCGGTGGCGGTCGTTGTCTCGACGCTCTCGAACCGGCTCGTGACCGAGCCGATGGAGCCGGCCGACGACCACATCCATTCGCTCAAGGACGACGAGTGGAACCGCAAGTTCCTGGAATATCTCGAGAAGGGCCGGCTCGAGGATTTGTCGCAGCTCTCGCGCCAGTTCCACGACGAGGCGCGCGTCCCGAAAGTGGTCGCGTTCAAGCCATTCTGGTGGTGGGCTGCGTTCATGGGGCAGGCTAATCTCTACGCTGGCACGGTCCACGCCTACGAGCCGGTCTGGGGCACTGGCAGCGCGGTCGTCAGCCTTGAGCCGGCGGGCGAAAGCACCGGTGACTTGGAATACGACGAGGACGATCCCGAGTTCTACGCGGGCGACCGCGAGGTGCTCGACCTGCGCGACGCGCCTTCGATGGGCGCGCTGCCGGAGGGCGATGGAGACTGACGTGGCGCCGCCCCCGGTCGGCGCCTACGTCCACTACCGCCGTGAAGGCGATCTGCTCTTCCTGGCCGGCGTCGGGCCGCGGCTGCCTGACGGGAGCGGCGTCGCCGGCGGTGCGACGCGCGACGAGCAGGACAACGCCCAGGAATATGACGTCGTTGCGCAGACCGAGCAGGTGGTGGCCAACGTGCGCGCCATCCTGGAGGTGGCCGGCAGCGGGCTGGAGAAGGTTATCGACGTCACGGTTTTCCTGACCGACATGCAGCGCGACTTCGCGGATTTCAATGCCATCTGGGCGCGCCACTTCGACGGGCTGGGGGTGACGCGAACCACTGTTGAGGTGGGCGCACTGCCGACCCCCATTGCGGTCGAGTTCAAGGTTGTGGCGCGCGCTTGAGCCCGCCGCGCTACATCTTCATGGCGATTCGCGAGCACCCGTGGGGGCGCGAAATGCTGGCGCGGCTGCTGGAAGCGGGATTTGCGCCGGCGCTGATTATTGAGGAGGATTCCGACGGGGGTGAGGTCGAGCGCGAGAAATTCGAATACCGCATCGGTTCCCACCCGGTCGGGCCGCCGATGGCCGACCAGGCGCGTAAGCAGGGCATCCCGGTCGTGACCGTCCCCATCCACAACGACGAGCACTGCATGGGCTACCTCGAGGAGGCGGAGCCGGAGCTGATAGTCTTCGGCGGTACTCGCATTATTCGCGGTGCCATCCTGGAATACGGCGACGCGCGCGGCGGCGTGCTCAACGCCCACCCGGGGCTGCTGCCGGAATGCCGCGGGTCGGCGTCGCCTGCCTGGAGCGTCTACCTTGATATCCCTATCGGCGCCAGCTGCCATTTCTGCTCTGCCACGATTGACGCCGGCGACCTGGCCGGTCGCCGCGAAATCCCCGTAAGGCGAGGCGCGACCTACCAGGACCTGTGCCACGCGACGCTCGTCGAGGCCGCCAGACTGATGGCTGAGGCGGTAGCGGCCTACGCCGACGGGTGGCTCGACGAGTTGCGCACCCCGCAAGGCGATTCGGAGTGGCCCACGTATCGCTACGACGCGGAAATCGAGCGGGCGGCGATTGCGAAGCTGGAGCGCGGGGAATACCGGCACTATGTGGACTAATCCCGAGACGGGTACGAATCTCCGATTGACCGCTGGCGATTTTGCCCTGCTTTGCCTGTTCATCCTGCAGGGCATGCGGAGCCACGACTCCAGCGCCAGCTTCGGCGAAATCCTGCTCCCGTTCGCAGCCGTGGCCGCCCTGCTGCTTCCGGCGCTCCACTACGGCGGCCGCGACACCAGCTCGCTCCCGGCGTGGCTGGCGGTAATCGTCGCTGGCGCCGCGCTGCGGTTCACGCTGAACGGCAGCGTCGCTCCCGCGTTCCTGGCGGTCATTACCGGCTATACCTTCGCTACTTCGGGATTGCTACGGTTCGCTAGCGAGCGCTGGGGTAACCGCCCCTCGTCAGGCCGGTGAGTCGTCGGCTCCGCCGCCGCTCCCCGCCACCAGCCCCGTGAAGAGGCAATAGAGCATCCCGCCATTGAACAGGTGCCACAGGAAGTGGGTGCCGAGCGGGAACGCGTCGCACGCCTGCTGGTCGATTGAGCGGAACAGCAGCGCCGTCATGAAGAGTGGCGTGGCGAGCAGGACCAGCCAGGCACCCTCCTTCTGCGCGTGGTGACTGTAGCCGCCCAGCAGTGCGATGAAGAGCAGGCCGGAGAAGTAGCTGGAGGATCCGTTGGCGTAGTCTGCCGGGAAGGGAATCGCCAGCAGCAGCGTCGTGACGACGAACGCTGCCCAGCCTGCCAGTACCACCCACCAGCGCGGGGCAAGCATATGCCAGTAGAAGACCCCCAAGTAGGTGAACTGGAACAGAGTAATCGGCCCTACGTCCGCCACGAAGGCCCAGCGGGTGGCGAAGGTATGGAACAGGAAGCTGCCGATGCCGATAGCGCAGAGCAGCCCCAGCAGCAGGACGAATTCCCATCTCTGCTGTCCTGCCTCCTCCCGGTAGCGGCGGTAGCAATAAACACTGGCGACGAAGGCGGCGATGAAGGCGAGGTTGCTGAAGGCGTTGAGAGGCTCGGCCCAGAGGCTCGCATCGGTCCGCTCGCAGTAGTTGTCGATGGCCTCGAACCAGTCGGTCGCCATGCGGGGTCAAGTGGCGGGCGATTATTATTCTTGACGCGGGCGGCCGCGCCGCCGTCGCAGCACGATCGCGGCGGCCGCCGCCGCGCCGAGCGCCAGCGCCGCCGCCAGCGAAGGCTCCGTACCCTCGCCGCCAGTCGCGCCTGCGGGGTCGGGAATCTCCACCAGCCAGATGTCAAGGCTGCCGCCGCGGCCGGAGTGGAACGCCAGCAAATTGCCTTGCGGGGACCAGTCGGCGTGCCGGTCAATCGCAGCGTCCATGGTGATGCGCCGCTCGGTGCCGCCACCGACCGGGACGAGGTAGAGGTCCTTGTTGCCGTCGCGTTCCGAGTCGTAGATAAGCCACTCGCCGTCGGGGGACCAGCCAGGGTAGCGGTCGTAGTGCATGTCGTTGGTGACCTGCCGCGCGTCACTGCCGTCGCTCCGCATGACCCAGATGTCGTTGGTCTCGCCCCGCTCCGCCTCGTAGGTAATCCACTCTCCGTCGAACGACCAGCGCGGGCAGTGCTCGCTGCCGTCGCCCGTCGTCAGCCGTACAGGCTCGCCTGTCGGGCTGCCGTCCGCGTCGACGGCGACCTTCCAGACGTCGAGCGAACCGCCGCGGCTGGAATGGAACGAGATTTCGTCCCCGGCAGGCGACCAGCGCCCTGAGTCGTCGAAAGCGGGGTCGAAGGTGACCTGCACCGACTCGCCACTGGAGAGGTTGACGGCGTAGATATCCATATCCAACGTTGTTTCGCCCTCCTCGGGGGCGTAGGAGTTGAACACCATCCGCTCCCCACTAGGCGACCAGCCGGGGTAGCCGTGATAGCTGCGGTCGGTCACGATGGGCTGCAGGTCACCGCTCACAACGGCCAGCGTGTAGAGGTGGTAGATGTGCTCCTCCAGCCCGCGGTTGGACTTGAACACCAGCCGGTCGCCAGCCGGTGACCATTCGGGCTGCAGGTCGGCCGCGCCGTCGAAGGTGAGCTGCCGCGGGTAGATTACGGTCACGCGCACCGGCGCGCTCTCCGCTTGTGAACCGTCATCGTCGCTGCCGCGCGCAACCAGCGTGAAGTCAGCCGGCGCGGTGGCATTCGCGACCGCCGTGTCCCACGCCAGCAGCTCGCCGGGCGAGCCGCTGGCGACTACCGCGCCGTTCGCCAGCAGCTCGACCTGTGTGAAATTACCCTCAGCCGTGACTGCCACCTCGACGACGCCCTCGACCCAGTCGCCATCGGCGAGTGATGTGATGGTGACCGGCGGTTGCTGCTCGAGAGAGCCGGTAGCGGGGAAGAGCAGTAGCGTAGCAACCAGCAGCGCGAGCGACGGGCGCGAGCGGCGCACGCCGACGGAGTGGAGCTGTCCTGAAAAAGTTCCCCGCGGCAGGCGCACCGCTTCAATAGCCCCCGCATTGCGCTAGCGTGGACGACCTGCAGCTGCTGTCGCTGACGGTGCTCTTCGCCGGGCTGGTGACGCTGGCGCTGCCGCTGCTGGCGCGGCTGGTCGAGTTCGCCACCGAGCGGCAGTCGGGCGACTGGCTGCTGCTGGGGCTGCTACTGCTCTTCGGCTCGGCGCTGGTGGCGGCGCTCTGGGCGGTCTGGGCTGCCTCGACGCAGAGCTGGCTGCTCTGGCCGGTGGGGGGCTTCACGCTGCTCTTCCGGCTCGCGTCACCCCCTATCCTGCTGCGCGCGCTCTCGCAGCGCCTTGGCCCGCCCGCAGATGGTGTGGCGGGCACGGCGACGCTCGAGCAGTCGGTGACTGGCCTAGCGGTGGTGCTCGGCAGCTTTGCGCTTCTGGCGCCGTGGCTCGAGCCGGCGCACGGGACGGCGATGGCAGCGGCCGAGACCGGCCTCGCGACAGCCGTGGCGGTCTTCTCGTTCAGCCAGTTCTACCTGCTGCTCTTCATGGAGCGCATGCGCGAAGGGCAGACGCACTTCGCGTGGGTCGCGGGACTGTTGTTGGGAGTGGGCTTCATGGTTCTGACGCCTGCCTATTTGCCGGGCTTCCAGACGGCGTTCCGCACCACCTCGGCGCTGGGTTGGTTTGGCGCCGCAGCGCTGTTTCACTACGGCCGGCAGCTGGACCCGCCGCCGCTGTTGCGGAAGCTGCGGTGGAATGGTTAAATTCCCCCCGCAAGTGCGCCACGTATGTCCAGCGAAACGTTACAAACGCTCGGCATAATCCTGCTGCTGAACGCGGTCGCGTGGGGCGGCTACGTCGCGTTGCAAGAAGAGCCT
>CAUZDT010000014.1:0-23880 GCA_963578705.1 Candidatus Thalassarchaeaceae archaeon | reverse complement strand
TGCCGCAGCCGTCGATTCCCTCTAGGTCTATGAGCACGCTACGGCGAGCCCGCGGCTGCTTATGAGCCATCCTGCACCGGCGGTCGCCCGTGGGCCAGCGCCCGCTCCTCGACCAACTGTGGGTTCAGGTTGGGGCGACAGTGCCAGTGGAAGTGGTCGGGGAATTCAGCAGGAAAGCGGTCAATTAGGTAATTGCCGCGGCCGTAGAGCACGTTGCCGTGCTGGCGTAGCACGTCGCGCATCTCGCGCCGCTGCGCCCGTGACGGCTCGGTACCATGCGCGCTCCAGAGCAGCAGCGGCAGCCCGCAGCCGGGGCAGTCGACAATGCACCAGGCAGAGTCACCTGCCGGAAGCACGCAGAGCTGACATTCCATGCGTTGCCACGGGACGACATAGGCACTATATCCCACCTCGTTCTACCGGCACCAATGGCAGACTTCAAGGCAATTATCAAGGGCGAGCCGGTCAAGCTGGCCAACTGTTCGCAATGCGCAGCCGAACTCTGGGTGCCGCAGGAACAGGCGACGGTGATTTGCCCCGCCTGCACCGCTGGCGACGGCGGGGGCGCATAGCGCCAGGGAAGGCTCGAAGCATGCAACCGGTCGCGATTACGCTTTCCGAAGACAAATATTTAAAAAAATATGCTGACTGGCTGGCGGAAGCGGGCTTCGCTGCCGAGCGCATCGACAACGTTGATGCGCTGGAGCGCTATCCGCTGCTGGTGCTCTCGGGCGGCGGCGACATGGCGCCCAGCAGCGGCGCCTTCCGCGGCGACGTCGACGAAACGCGGCTGCGCAACCCGAAGCCGGAGCGCGACGCGCTGGAGCTGGCGCTGCTAACGGCGGCCCGCGAGCGGCAGATGCCGGTGCTCGGCATCTGCCGCGGGCTGCAAGTGCTGAACGTGGCGTGCGGCGGGACGCTGTGGCCCGACATCAGCGATGGCGGCTTCGAGACCGCGGCGCACACTGGCGGGACGCGCGACACCGACGACGTCTACCATCCAGTTACGATGTCGGGGGTCGAGTTCGAGGTCACCAGCCACCACCACGAGGGCGTGCGCTATCTTGGCGAGGGGCTCGAGGTCATCTCACGCGCGGAGGACGGGATGGTCGAGGCACTACGGCACCGCGAACTGCCGTGGCTGGGAGTGCAATGGCACCCCGAGCGCACCGCCACGGGCGCGGGGCGCAGCCTGATGCAGGAATGGCTGCGGTCGCAATGCTGACCGCGACGCTGCTCGGCTCGGCGCAGGACGGCGGCGTCCCGCAAGCGGGCTGTCGCTGCACGCATTGCGCTGCCGCGCTGGCCGACCGCGAGTTCGAGCGGCTGCCGGCCTCGCTCGCCTTGCGCGCCCCTTCAGGAGTGCAGCTGTTCGAAGCGACGCGCCAGCTCGCGCACCAGCTCGCGCTGGTTGGCGGCGGGACCCCGGCCGCGATCTGGCTGACGCACGCCCATCTCGGGCATATCGACGGGCTGGGGCAGTTCGGCACCGAAGTGATGGACGCGCGGGGCGTCCCGCTCCACTGCTCGCCAGCGGTCGCGGAGCGGCTGCGCGCGACCCCCGACTGGCGCGCGCTGCTCGATGGCGGTCACCTGCGGCTGCGCGAGTGGCGCAGCGGCGAACCGGTTGCGGGCGACGGCTTCGCTGTCACGCCGCTGCCGGTGCCGCACCGCAGCGAAGCGGGCGACACGCACGCGCTGCTCGTCGCTGGAAAGCGCAAGCTGCTGTTCCTGCCCGACCACGATAGCTGGGATGCGACGCTGGCGGCGGTCGGCGCCGCGAGCCCGCGCGACTGGCTCCGGCAGCTGGGCGCCGACATCGTGCTGCTCGACGGCACCTTCTGGTCCGCGGACGAGCTGCCGCGGCAGGACGCAGTGCCGCACCCGCCGGTGGCTGAGACGCTTGAGCGGCTCGGCGCGCGGCGGGAAGACGACCCGCGCGTCGTCTTCATCCACCTGAACCACACCAACCCGCTCTGCAATCCCGACTCCGACGAATCGGCGCAGCTGGCGCGCGCCGGTTGGGAAGCGGGGCGCGAAGGGCTGGCCTTCCCGATTTAGTTTTTGGGCCAGTTGCCGAGCTCGGTGCGGTAGAGTTTCTCGGCGGCGCTCGTGAAACGGTAGTTGCGGTGAATCAGGTTGAGCGTCGCCTTCTCGACAGGGTTGAACCAGCCGGTCCCGCGGATGATGGCCATGATTTCCTGCAGGTCGCCGCGCGAGACGCGGCCGTCGCCGTGCCCCGCCACCGCGCCTTCGGCGGCGCAGAGCAGCTCCAGGTCGAGTGGCTGCATGCGCTGGCGGCAACTCGAGCAGTAACCATGGCTGCGCTGGAAAACCCGGATTTCGAACTGGTCGCCACAATTCTCACAGTCAATCCAGTCGCTCACGGCGGGCGATGTCACGGGGTAGGATAAAAAACCGCAGCCCGTTTAGTCGCTTCCAACTACGCAATAACGCGTAAAGACACAGAATGTTACCACCCATATTTCTCGGTTATCTTCAGGCTGGCCTTGATTTTGAGCAGCTTGCGCGCCATCGGCGCCAGATCGGGGTTGCGAACGAGGATGCCCAGCATCTTGAGCCACGGCAGGTCGGAGTAGTTGCGGCCGTCGTAGATTTCGCCAATCAGGTTCAGGACGCGCTCGTCCAGCGCGTAAATCAGCTTCGACTCATCGACGAACACCTGCTGGGTCCATGGCTGTCGCTTCAGGATGCGGTCGTACCACAGGTGCGGCTCCAGCTGCGAGTGTAGTGCCCGGCCGACGCGCTCCCAGTAGCGGCCGCGCAGCTCGTGGGTGTTGACCGCGTGCGGCGGCGGCACCAGCTCGCCGCTGCCGAGCGCGTTACGGATGGCGATGGCGGCGTATTCCCCCGACAGCATCCCGACGTGGACGCCGCCCTTGGTGATTGGGTTCGTGAGCCCGGCCGAGTCGCCGACGACGTAGGCGCCGCGCGTCGCGAACTGTGGGATGGGGCCGTCGCGCGGAATCAGCCCGCCGTTCTGCAGGTCGCCCAGGTCGTTGGGGATGCGCTGGTCTGGGTCGACCCGCATCTCATCGCGGCAGAACTGCTCGAGCCCCGCCTTGGCGCCGTTGGTCGCGACGATGCCGACGTTGAAGACGTCGTCGCGCGGGAAGACCCAGACGTAGCCGTTGGCGTAGCGGGGATTGATGTAGAAGTCAAAATAATCGGTATCCGGGAAATCGACGTCGCTGGTGCGGAACTTGTATTGCAGCCCCGGCAGCAGCCGCAGCTTGTCGTTACCCTTGAGGCCAACTTGCGGCACCAGCACCGGGACCCGCCCTTCGGCAATCACCAGCTGCCGCGCCTGCGCGACCGGGCCGTCCTTCGAGGCGAGCGTCCAATGACCATTCTCGCGGCCCACCTTCGTGACGCGCACGCCTTCGTGCCGCTCGGCACCCGCGCGGACCGCGTCATCGGAGATGGCACGGTCGAGCCCCCAACGGTGGATTGAGTAGCCGGGCGACATCAGCCCGACCGACTTGCCATTGGGCATCCGGATACGGTTGCCCTTCACCTTCCGGATGGCCCAGTCGCCGACTGGGTAATTCGTATGTTCGAGCGCGATACGCCCGATGCCTTCGCCGCAGTGAATCGGGTCGCCGACCCGCTGCTTGCGCTCGAACGTAACGACCGAATGGCCCGCTTCGGCCAGCCGCAGCGCCGTCATCCCACCGGCCGGCCCCTGTCCCACTACGGCGACGTCGTGCATCAGCTGGCGCCAGCCTGCAGCGGTTAAAAGCTGACTGTCGAACGATTTTACCAGTCGTGCTGTGCGAGTAGGCGAATGCTTTTTAGGAAGGAGTTAGTACGTAATGCCTCCATGTCCGGACGCAGCACACTTCCTGAATACCTCCCGGGGGCGCTATGACCGGCGACCCTCTCCGCCAGACTCCCAAGGACGCAATCAAGAGTTACAGCCTGATAAAAGCGCTGCTGAAGTGGGTCGAACAGGAGCGCGCCAGCCTGCACCATATCGCCGAAGAGATGGGCAAGATGCCGCCACTCCAGCGCGAATCTGACGCTGTGGGGCGCATTGAGAAAATCGTTGCGGTGCGGCAGAAAAAGCTGATTGAGGCACTGCAACACCTGAAGCCAGAAGTCGAGAAGGCTCACAAACGCGTCCAGGCGGCCGGGCTGATCAAGGGGGGCGCAACGCGCACCGGCAAGCAGTTCAAGCAACAGAAGTCGGGGATCGAGTTCGCCTCGGTCACCTGCAACAATTGCGAGATAGAGCTGCGCACCGGCAGCTCCGTCGCGACCTGCAACCACTGCAACATCAAGTTCCACTCTGCCTGCATCACACCTATGTTCATGTGCAGGAAGTGTAACGCCGACCTGTCGCAGTTCCAAGCCGCCTACTGAGAGTCGCGCAGCACCGGCCGCGCTTCGCGGAACGACGGCAGTGCCCCGAGGTCTATTTCCGCCACCGCGACTCCCGGTTCGAGCGCGGGCGCTTCGCCGACGAAGCACCCGCGCGGGTCGACGATGCACGATTCCCCGCCGAAGGTCAGCGACCCCTGCACCCCGACGTTGTTGGCAAAAGCCCAGAAACAGGTGGTCTCGATGGCGCGCGCGGGGAGCATGCGGTGGAACAGCGGACGCGACGTGGTAGGGCTGGCCGAGATGTTCAGGATAAGCTCGGCGCCCGCGTGCGCTAGCGCCAGCGACTGCGTCGGGAAGAATATGTCGTAGCAGACCTGCATCCCGATGCGCCCCAGCGGCGTCTCGAAGACCGGCGTCGCGTCGCCGGCGCCGAAGTGCAGCTTCTCCTCGAACGGCCCGAAGTTCGGGAGGTAGCGCTTGCGGTAGTGGCCGATGTAGCCGTCAGGGCCAACCAGCAGCGCGACGTTGTAGAGGCTCTCGCGGCCGCGCTCGACCAGTCCGGCGGCGATGTGCACGCCGCTCTCGGCCGCCAGTGCTGCGAGGCCCGCCTGCGCCGGGCCATCGCCCGGCACCGCTTCGGCGACGCGCGCGTAGTCGTCGCGCAGCAGGTATCCCGTCAGGAACAGCTCGGGGAGAACCAGCAGGTCGAGCCCGCCGTCGCAGGCGGACTGCGCCTGCTCCAGAAGTTTGCGGGACTGCCGGAGATTAGATTTGACCTCACCCAGCTTGACCGGTGCCTGCGCCACTGCCAGTTGCATGCAAGGCCGAAATCAAGCTACTATTAACTGGTAATCCTTATTATCTAGTGCAGTCTAATACAGTGGTATGCACTCAATACGACTATTCCTATATGTGCTGGTTGCTGCAGTTTCATTTACAATAACTGCAGCTGCGGATGACGGCTACGAGGATAATGACGACTCGGAGAGTGCTACCGCAATTTCGCCTGGCGTCTATCCTGGACTATCACTTGAAGATGATGACTGGTTCAGCTTTGAAGTTAATAACCACGACCTGAAGGTCACAGCCTGGTACAAAGAGAACAATGCTCTGCAACTTGAACTGTGGGCTTCGGGAGGCAGCTCGCCAATCGACTCTTCTGCTGAAGGTGCAGGAGAAGAGCAGGTAGCTGCCAGCGGTTTGACTGGCACCTACTATGTGCGGGCCGTGTACGCTGCAGATACAGAATATGCACTGGCACTGGTCGCGCAGCCGGCAGGCGAGCCAAGCTGGCTCTACATGCTCTATCTGGCGGGTGACAACAATCTCGACAGCGCCGGGGATGAGGATATCGAGGAGATGGCAAAGATTGGGTCAACAGAAAATGTTTGGCTGCTCGTACTACAGGACAAATGGAGTATCGGTGATACTTCAATCCAGTTTGTCCGTTCCGGAGAGGTGGACGTACTGCCTCTCTGGGTTGTTGATCGAAGCTGGAGTGATGAAGTTGATACTGGTGATCCATCTGTTGCGCAGGACTGGGCAGAATGGGCCATCCGAGCCTTCTCGATTGATTCGAAGTTAATGCTTGATTTCTGGAACCACGGAGGTGGTATCTATGGTTGTTGCTGGGATGATAACAATAACCACAATTTCCTTTCCTATAGTGAGCTTTCGGATATACTCCAAGCGCTCTCTGGCAGCTATGGGAAGCTGGAGCTAGTAGGATTTGACGCCTGCTTGATGCAAATGGCAGAGACACTCGTCGAACTAGGGGACTACGCCAAATTCATTGTTGCAGCCGAAGAGACGGAACCGGGCGATGGCTGGGAATATAACTACTTCCTAGATGATCTTGTCGCCAACCCGGGAATGGATGGAGGTGAACTGGGTGAGGCAATCGTCGTCGGCTATTTCGAGTTGTATGGTCACCAGGGCGGTGAGACGCTATCCGTTGTGGATGCAAGCTATAGGGCACAAATTACGCAACTACTGGATGACTTTGCCAGCAAAGCACTAGATGATGGGGCGACCGCAGATGTTGCAGCTGCACGTAATGACACATACAAATTCTACATGAGTGACTTTATCGACCTGTCGCACTTTGCCAGCAATTTTATTGAAATTCATGATGGTACAGAGCTCAACACACTGGCGCAGGAGATAGTCGACGCGGTCGATGACGCAGTCTACTACCGTGAACAAGGCAGTGGTGCTGGCGTGACGCGTGGCATGAGTATCTACCTGCCCAGCGCTAACTATGCTAGCGAATACGACGGGCTGGCAATTACGGCCACCAAGTGGGACGAGCTGGCAGCCGCAGTATCTGGTAGCGGTGGTGGTGGTGATGGCGGAAGCTCCGCGACACTATGGTGGTACAGCGCAGACTATGAAGTGTATGACATGGATGGAGACGGGGACCCTGATACTGCCGCATTCTGGTTCGACCCAGATACCGTTGAGTCCAGCATGGATATCACGGTCCTGGTTGACGTCTACTACTATGATGAATTAGTGGGTAATTTCTCCGGTGAATTCACCATTGGTGGTGAAGTCTGGGACTATCTAAGTATGGAATGGACTGCTGATACCCCTGGTGCCTCTGGTACCTACGAATTCTGGCTGTACCTGCTGGACAACAACGGCGAAGAGCAAGATTTGACTATCATTGACACTGTATACCTTGTGCCACAGGGTGAGGGGCACTCAACTGTCTGGCTATACAGCTGGTCATACGAAGCAGTAGACAGTGATGGTGACACCGAGCTGGACGAAATCCAGTTCAACTACGACCCAGACACTAATGCTGGAGACGCAGAGGTGTATGTCTACCTGGATGTGTTCAATAACAATGGCACGCTTTACGACAGCACCAGCGCTATACACTACGTCTCGGGACAGTCACTTGATCACTTCAGCCTGAACTGGACCTGTGAACTCACAGGGAACTACACCTTTACTCTGCATCTGTTTGATTCAGAGGCGATTGAGCGTGAGACTGCAGAGGTCAAGGAACCGATTGCCCTAGTCGCGCTGGGAGAGGGGGACGCGCCTGAATGGTTCCAAGTCTGGAGCTTTGCCGTTTCTGACCGAAGCGGCGACAGTCTGGACGAAACACTAACCGTTAGCTATGACCCACAAACTGGCTGTCACTGTACGATTGACGCGACAGTCGCACTAGTTGCTACAGACGACATAGGGCCGGTTGGAAACGTGACTGTACCACATTCGATCTACGCGACCGAAGAATTCTCCTACGAGATTGAATGGAGCCCAAGCGTCTCGGGGAGCTACTACTTCGTTGTGACACTGTTAGATAACATGGGCCGTCAGGAAGACCAGTTCGAGTTCGGACCCGTGCAGCTTACGATTCACGACGCTACCTATCCGGTGAGTAATTTCACAGTTCTGGCTGACGGAGATCCATACAACGACACCAATATTATTGGTGGTATTACCGTTGTTACACTTGATGGTTCTGGATCCAGCGACCTGGAATCAAGCATAGTTACCTGGTATTGGGAATTCGGCTCAAGGAGGGTGCTGGTGATGGAGGGTGAAATTGTCATCCCCGGCGATGCTGAGGTGCTGGAAGAGGGGCAACAACTAAGGCTACAATTCAACGATATGGGTGAACTGCTAGTGAGACTCACGGTTACCGACGCGGCCGGCCATAGCAGTAGCTCCGAAATGAGCATCATGGTGGCTGATACTGTACCACCTGAACCTGCCGTTAGCTACCATTACCTACAAGGTGCACAGGCAGTTCATGGCGAAGCAATGGCACAGGTGCCACTCAGACTGGATGCCAGCCTGACTCGCGATAATCTGGATATACCTGCGTTCCTAGAATATGAATGGTATTTCGGTGACGGTAAAATCGGAACCGGGATGATTGTAGAACACACGTATGAGGAAGGGGGAAATTATCAGCTACACCTTATTGTACGTGACTCAGCCGGAAACGAAGCAAGGTTGGAAGAGACACTACACGTGGTTGACGCACCGACAGTGGACCTCTTCGTCAGTGACCTGAAACTCTCTGATGGCAATCCCGTACCGGGACAGACGATTACGCTCAATGCACTGATTGGGATTACGCTAGAAGGGGAGGGGTGGGGTGCTGAGCAATCATTCATGGTTGCCTTCTACGTTAACGAACAGAGTGACGCAGGCTATCTAGGGTCATCGGAGATAGGCGAAGCATTCGAAGGAGTTAATTACGAGCTACAGCAAGAATGGACCGCTACTGCAGGCAAGCACACAATCTATGTTGTGGTTGACTCCACAGGCAATGTGGCAGAGCGATACGAGAACAATAACGTCTTTGCGCTGGAACTAGAAGTGGCGAGTAAACGGCAGCCGGGCGATGAATCAGGATGGTCAAACGGACCGATTGCGCTACTGTTCATAGCTATCTCTATGGGGGGAATCGCAATCTACATGGGGCTGCGGCTGAGCAAGGGAACCTGAAACCTCAATAGCTGCCCTCTTTTCCGATAATGATGCGTCTCCCCACCGACTGTCGCGCCATCATCGCTGGCTTCATCCAGCACCGCGTCGCCGATGCCGGCGCCTCGGGTGTCGTGCTCGGGCTTTCGGGCGGCATCGACTCGGCGACCGCGCTCGCCATCGCGGTTGAGGCGCTCGGTGCCGAAGCGGTCCACGGGCTGCTGCTCCCGCACGGCGAGACAATTTCGACCGAAATGGCAGCGGCGCACGCCGCCGCGCTGGCGGTCGAGACGCGCGAGGTGGACATCGCGCCGCTGACAAGCGCGTTCGGCGACGCAACGCCCTTCTTTGAGTCGCGCGAACAACAGGGCAACCTGCGTGCGCGCCTGCGCATGGTGCTGCTCTACGGCGCAGCGGCCGAGCGCGGGGCGCTGGTGCTCGGAACGTCCAACAAGTCGGAGCTGCTAACCGGCTACTACACCAAGTGGGGCGACGGGGGTGCCGACCTGCTGCCGCTCGGCGACCTGTATAAAAGCCAGGTGCAGCTGCTCGCAACCGCCCTCAGGGTACCTGCGGCCATCCGAGAACGCCCTCCGACGGCCGAGCTGTGGGAGGGACAGACCGACGAGGGTGAGCTGGGGCTGCCGTATGCGCAGCTGGACCAGCTGCTGGCGGCGCTCGAGCGGCATGACTCACCAGCAAAAATGGCGGTGCGCGGCGTTCCGGAGGCGGATGCGGCGCGCGTTGCGGCGCTGGTGCGGCGCTCGATTCACAAGCGAATTTTCCCGCCTGTTTGTAAACTGGGGCGCCGCACGGTTGGGATTGACTGGCGCGAAACCACGGGGGTCCGGCGCTGACTCGTAAAAGCCACTTATAACGCATCCTGACGAAGAGAAAATAACCACACATTTAGCTACATAAATCGTGGAACCTTTACCCTGTTTTTAGCAGGTTCCACCCGTTTTTCTCACAAAAAGGAGTGGAACACCACCCGAATTTCGAGGTATTCTACGAAATTAGCCCCCTCTGCAACGCTTATATCAGGTAGCCAGAATGCCCCGAACCCATGATTGTAATGACAAAATGCGATGCTACATGTCAGCCACCTTGGGGGGTGGCCTGATGCCAGCCAACCCGGAAGGACTCGGAATTGAAAGGCGTTTTACAGAAGCCGGAGCCGAACCGTTTGACGCGCTGGAATGGAAGAAGCGCGACACGCTGATTCGCAACTTTGACGGGACGACCGCGTTCGAGATGCGCGGTGTCAACCTCCCCACTAATTACAGTCAGACCGCAGCCAACGTACTGGCGCAGAAATACTTCCGCAAGGCCGGCATCCCACGCAAGCTGAAGCCGGTGGCTGAGAAGGGCGTCCCGAAGTGGTTGCGCCGCTCTGCGCCTGACGAGAAGGCGCTGGCGAAACTTTCCGCCAGCAAGCGGCGGGGGGGCGAGACTGACGGGCGGCAGCTGTTCCGTCGCCTGGCGGGGACCTGGACCTGGTGGGGCTGGAAACACGACTACTTCGCGTCCGAGGCGGATGCGCGCGCATTTTACGACGAACTCTGCTACATGCTGGCGGCGCAGATGGCGTCGCCCAACTCGCCGCAGTGGTTCAACACCGGCCTCAACTGGGCCTACGGGATTGAGGGACCTCCGCAGGGCCACTATTTTGTCGACCCCGTAAGCGGCGAGCTGGAGCGCTCGACCAGCGCTTACGAGCACCCGCAGCCGCACGCCTGCTTCATCCAGTCGGTGAGCGACGACTTGGTGAACGAGGGCGGCATCATGGACCTCTGGACGCGCGAGGCACGGCTCTTCAAGTTCGGCTCAGGCACCGGCTCCAACTTCTCCTCCATCCGTAGTGGCGAGGAGCCGCTCTCGGGCGGCGGCCGCTCGTCGGGACTGATGTCCTTCCTCAAGATTGGCGACCGCGCCGCGGGCGCCATCAAGTCGGGCGGCACGACGCGTCGTGCCGCCAAGATGGTCTGCCTCGACATGGACCATCCCGACATCGAGCAATTCATCAACTGGAAGACCTCCGAGGAGGAGAAAGTGGCGGCGCTGGTTGCCGGTTCGCGGCAGCTGCAGGACCATGCCAACGAAATCCTGGCCGCTATCGTAGCGCACCCCGAAAAGGATGAAAAACTGGACCAGAAACTGAACCGGGCGCTGGCGCGCGCGGTGCGTTCGGCGCTGCGCGACTACATCCCCGAGTCGCTGGTTGCTCGCGTACTCGATCTGGGCAAACAGGGCTGGTCCCACCTCGAGGTGGCGACATTCGACACCGACTGGGAAGGCGACGCCTACCAGACCGTCTCGGGGCAGAACAGCAACAACTCGGTCCGCGCCTCCAACGCATTCATGGAAGCGGCACTCTCCGACGGGGAGTGGCAGCTCTACTGGCGCACCGAGCTCGAGGCAGCCGCGGCTGAAGGGCGCAAGCCTGAGGCGTGCCGCAACCTGCCGGCGCGCGACCTCTGGGACCAGATATCGCAGGCCGCCTGGTCCTGCGCCGACCCCGGCATCCAGTTCGACACTACCATCAACGAGTGGCACACCTGCGCGCCCGACGGCCCCATCCGCGGGTCGAACCCCTGCTCGGAGTATATGTTCCTCGACGATACGGCGTGCAACCTCGCGTCGCTCAACCTCGGCGCGTTCTACGACGAGCGCGAGGGGATGCTGCGACTGGACGATTACCGGCACGCCATCCGGCTCTGGACCATCGTGCTAGAAATTTCGGTGCTGATGGCGCAGTTCCCGTCCGAAGCGATTGCAAAGCGCAGCTACGACTACCGCACGCTCGGCCTCGGCTACGCCAATATCGGCTCGCTGCTTATGCGTATGGGAATTCCCTATGACGACGAGCGCGCGGTCGCGATTTGTGGCTCGCTGACCGCCATCCTCGGAGGCGCGTGCTACGCTACCTCGGCCGAAATGGCGCGCGTTAAGGGGCCGTTCCCGCGCTACGAGCAGAACCGCGACTGCATGCTGCGGGTGATGCGCAACCACCGCCGTGCGGCGTGCAATGCCTCGGCCGACGAATACGAAGGGCTGACCGTGAAGCCGCTCGCGATTGACCCCGCGTATTGCCCGGAATACCTGCTCAACAGCGCCCGCGAGGCGTGGGACGAAGCGGTGGCGGTGGGCGAACGGCACGGCTACCGCAACGCGCAGGTGACCGTGATTGCGCCGACCGGCACCATCGGCATCCAGATGGACTGCGACACCACCGGTATCGAGCCCGACTTCGCGCTGGTGAAGCTCAAGACGCTGGCGGGCGGCGGGATGCTACGCATCATCAACCAGTCGGTGCCGCTCGCGGTGGAACGACTCGGCTACGACGAGGCGCAGCGTGACGACATCATCCGCTACGTGCTCGGCAACGGCACGCTGGAGGAAGCGCCGGGCGTCAACCGCGAATCGCTCAAACGCAAGGGGCTCTCGGGCGAGGTCATCGACCGGCTCGAGCAGGCGATTCCCACCACGACTTCGCTGAATATGCTGGTGACGCCGCTGCACATCGGCGAGGAATACTGCCTCGAGAAACTCGACGTTACGCAGGAGCAGGTCACCAACCCTGCCTTCGACCTGCTCGAGCACCTGGGCTACGAGCCCGATGAGGTGCAGGCGGCCGACGACTACACCTTCGGGCGGCTGACGGTCGAAGGAGCACCGCACTTCAAGGAGGCGCACCTGGCGGTCTTCGACTGCGCCAACCGCTGCGGGCGCTACGGCACCCGCTCGATTTCGTGGCACGCGCACGTCCGCATCATGGCGGCGGCGCAGCCGTTCATCTCGGGCGCCATATCAAAGACCATCAACATGCCGTACGAGGCGACCGTCGCCGAAATCAGTCAGGCGTACGAAGAATCATGGCGTACGATGAACAAGTCCATCGCGCTCTACCGTGACGGCTCCAAGCTGAGCCAGCCACTGATGTCGGGCACCAGCCTGGCAGTTGCGCTGGCCGACGAGGAAGAGGAACTGCTACCGGAAGGCCTCGTCTCGGCCGAGAAAGCGGTCGAAATCATGGCCGAGGCACTGCCGACGCCCGACGCGCACCGGATTGCGCGCAAGGTGGTAACGCGCTACATCGCGCAGCGGCGGCGGCTTCCCGAGCGCCGTACAGGGTACATCCAGAAGGCCAAGATTGGGGGGCACACGGTCTACCTCCACACCGGCCAGTACGAGGATGGCAGCCTTGGCGAAATCTTCATTGACATGGCCAAGGAAGGCGCCGCCTTCCGCAGCCTGATGAACTGCTTCGCGGTCGCCATCAGCCTCGGGCTGCAGCACGGCGTCCCGCTGGAAGAATTCGTCGACGCCTTCGTCTTCTCGCGCTTCGAGCCGCTCGGCCCGGTGCAGGGCAACGAGCGCATCAAGATGGCGACCTCGATTATCGACTACCTCTTCCGCGAGCTGGCCATCAACTACCTCGGCCGCTACGACTTGGCGCACGGCATCACCGAGGAGGACCTGCGCCCCGACGCGCTGCGCTCAGTGGCCGAGGACGAGCTGGAAGATGCCGCCAGCGGACGCTCCCCGCACGGCGAGGCGTCGGGCGACCAGCACGAAGTGCAGATGACACTCGACGACATGGGCGGCGCCCCCGGCGCGGGGCTCGACCCCGGTCCGCTCACCCCCGGCGCAATCGGCGACCCGCGGCAGGCGACAGTCGCCGAGGCGGTCCGCATGGGCTTCTCGGGCGACCCGTGCCCCGACTGCGGGCAGTTCATGCTGGTGCCGAACGGGAATTGCTTCAAGTGCACAGGTTGCGGCGCGACTACGGGCTGCTCGTAGAACGGCTTAAACCTAATAACGCACCACTACTGCCGCCTCAATGGCACTGTCCGACACTGTGGATGAGAAGCTGAAGCAGTTCGAGCGCTACAACAACAGCGAGCTGCACCGCATGGAGCTGCCGGGCGGCTTCCCGTTCGCCGTAACCGGCCGGCTGGTCTCGGGCGCCATCGGCTTCGCAATCATCAGCATCATCCTCGCAATTTCGTTCCAGTCGGCGGCCAACTCGGTCGCGGTCTCCGGCATCGGCGGCGGCTCGACCGGCTTCGAGGCGGACGTGGTGACCAACACCACCGCCGGCCCCGGCAAGAGCGGGACGCTCAACAGCGAGGGCACAACGGTGCAGTTCGGCGTCGACGCCGGCGAGAGCGAGTGGGACTTCGCGGGCAAAATGCAGCTGGCAGAAGTCGTCGTCGAACTGAGCTGGTCGGCGCGGGGCGGAGATATCGGGCAGCCGACGGTCTCGCTGCAAATCACCGCCGGCAATTTCTCGGAATCCGCGCAGGGGGCCGGTTTTGACGTCACAATCTCCATCACCATTCCCGTAACCGCGCTGGGAGAGGCCGTCTCCGGCTCGGCCAACTCGATCGACGAGTTTATTGCCTCCTTCGAGGCGGCGGGGCCAGCCGTCTCGGGCGTGATTACCTACGAGGACGACGCCAACCCGCTGCCCCTCAACGAGCCGCTCGACTACACGCTGACCTGCACGCTCGTCAACTGGGAGCTGCAGAACATTCGCGAGGTCTCGGACATCTGATGCAATCGGCAGCCGACAGCGGAAACCTGCTCTTCACCGACGAATACAAGCGTGCGCTCGAGAAGGCGTCCTACGAAATTGTCGGCAACCACTCAGCCATCGAAATCTGCGGCTGGACCAAGAAGGGAATGCGCACCGGCTCGGGGGGGTGCTACAAACAGAAATTCTACGGCATCCGCTCGCACCAGTGCACGCAGATGACCCCCGCGGCGGTCGCGTGCGACCAGAAGTGCGTCTACTGCTGGCGTGCCAACGAGATGTTCTCCGGCAAGCAGGACCTGATGAAGCAGGCGAAGGATGACCCGGTCGACATCGTGCAGGGCTCAATTGAGGCGCACCTGCACAAGCTCTCCGGCTTTGGCGGCAACCCCAAAATTGACCGGCAGAAGTTCGAGGAGTCGCTGACGGTGCGCCACTTCGCGATTTCGCTGACCGGCGAGCCGACGCTCTACGAGCGGCTGCCGGAGCTGCTGCGCGAGCTGCGCGCGCGCAACATCTCGTCGTTCCTCGTGACAAACGGCCTGCACCCGGAGATGATTGAGCGGCTGCGCGACGAGGATGCGCTGCCGACGCAGCTGTATGTTTCGATGGACGCGCCCGACGCAAAGACGTGGAAGAAGATTGACGTCCCGCTGCTGCCCGACTACTGGGAGCGGGTCACCCGCACGCTCGACCTGCTCGACGGGCTGGAGACGCGCAAGGTGCTACGGATGACCGTCGTCCGCGACTGGAACGATTTCGACGTCCCCGGCTATGCGGCCTTGGCGCGCCGCACCGGCCGCCGCACGATGGTCGAAGTGAAATCATACATGCATCTCGGCCCGGCGCGTAAGCGGCTCAGCCAGCGCAACATGCTCGAGTGGCCTGAAATCAGGGCGTTCGCGCAGGAGATAGCGGACGAACTGGGGTGGCAGGTCATCGACGAGGCGCCGAACAGCCTTATCTCACTCGTCTGCGAGGAGGACTACCCCGGTCGCGTGATGGACTTCGGCGACCCCATTACGGGGCATCTAGAACCGGAATTCAGTTGTTGAAGAACGCACAACCGTCTTAACCGGTGGCTGGCGGTGCGCCGTCGTGGACCCGCTCAAGGGCATCGAGCGCGCCTTCACGACCCACATCGGGCCGGACGCGGTCGAGCGGCTGATGGCGACCGTCACGCCGCTGCCGGTCATCCTGATCGCCGGTGACCAGCTGACCGGCAAGTCGACGCAGGCGCGGATGCTGGCCGGCCACTACAGCGGCGTCTGCCGCTCGGTCGGCGGGCTATTCCGCGAGGCGGCAGCGCGGCGTGGCATCTCGGTCGCGGAGCAGGCGCGGCGGCTGCTGACCGAGCGCGGGATAGATGTCGAGATTGACTACACCACCTGCGAGTGGATTGGCGGCGCGGGGCTCGACGGGAGTATGGTGGCCATCGAGGGACGGCAGCCGGGCTGGCTCGGCGGCTTCATGGCGTCGCTCGGCAAGGAGAACATGGCGCGGCTCTACTTCCGCTGCTCGCGGCGCGAACAGGCGGTGCGGTTCCTGAAGCGCGAGCTGGGCGAGGACGCCGGTCGGCTGGCGCGCGACACGCTGCCGCCGGGCGAGCCGGAGACGCTCGCGGCGCTGGCCGAGGCGGTCGCGGCGCTGAAGCTGAAGGGCGCTGCCGACGTCGCGGCGCAGTTGCGCGACAACACGCGCCGCGACGATGACGACCGGCAGCGCTACCTCGAGCTCTACGGTTTTGATTACCGCGACCCGGCCGGCTACGACCTCATCGTCGATACCGACGGCAAACAGCCGCCCGACGTGCGCGACGAAATCCTACGGCAGCTGGCGCAGCTCGAGCCGCTCTGGGCAACGCTTTAGAGCAGGCGGGATTGCACGCCGTGGACCTCTCCGCCAACGAACAGAAAGTGCTCCGTGCGCTCGCCGCTGGCGAGCTCTCGCCGGCCGCCGCCGCGGCGGCGGCCGGCCTCGGTGAGCAGGAAGCGATCTCGGCCGCCTCCTGGCTGCGCACCAAGGAGCTGGCCGAAATCGAGGAGACGGGGACCGAACTGGTCGGACTGAACGAGGAGGGGCAGCGTTACGCGGTCGAAGGGCTCCCCGAACGGCGCGCGATTGAGTGGCTCAACGAACACGGCGCCGCGACCGCCAGCAAGCTCGCCGACGGCCCGCTCACCACCGACGAGGCGCGCATCGTGATTGGCTGGCTCAAGCGCAAGCAGTGGGCGTGGCTTGAGAAGAGCGATGACGGCGTGATGCTGACTCCCGCGCGGGACGACGCACCGGAAGGGGCTGACGAGCCGCTGCTGCGGCAGCTAGCCGACGGCGCGCAGCCGATCGACAGCCTCGACCCGAAGGGGCTGAAGCTGCTGCAGGGGCGGCAGATTCTCGACCGCAGCCAGCAGATCGCGCGGACGCTGCGCATCACCGAGGCGGGGCGAATGGCGCTCGACGAATTGAGCGGCGAGGAGCTGCTGGGCGAGGTGACGCCCGAGATGCTCCAGTCGGGCGAATGGCGCGAGGGGCGCTTCCAGCGCTACTCGCTCGAGACGCAGGCCGAAAGCGCGCCGCAGGCGACGCTGCACCCGCTGACGCGCTTCGCCGAGGAGATTCGCAGCATCTTCCTCCAAATGGGCTTTACCGAAATCGAGGGCGACTATGTCGAGTCGGCGTTCTGGAACATGGACGCGCTCTTTATCCCGCAGGACCACCCGGCGCGCGAGCTGCAGGACACCCTGTATCTGGACGACCCGAAGTCATTTCTGCTCGACGACGAAGAGGCGGTCGCGGCGGTCAAGGCGGTCCACGAGACCGGCGGCGACACTGGCTCGACCGGCTGGCGCTACGACTGGTCGCGCGAGGTCGCCCA
Organism: Candidatus Thalassarchaeaceae archaeon; assembly: GCA_963578705.1. Lineage (GTDB taxonomy): Archaea > Thermoplasmatota > Poseidoniia > MGIII > CG-Epi1 > UBA8886. Next base: position 6,667 of record CAUZDT010000014.1, on the reverse strand, counting down.
GCAGGCGCTGCTGCGGACGCACACGACGGTCAGCACCATCCGCTACCTGTCGGAGCACCGCGAGCCGCCGGTGCGGGTCTTCTCCGTCGGGCGCGTCTTCCGGCGCGAGGCGGTCGACGCGACGCACCTGCCGGAGTTCACGCAGGTCGAGGGCATCATCATGGAGGAGGAGGCGAGCTTCGGGATGCTGATTGGCGTGCTGAAGGAGTTCTACCGCCGCATGGGTTTCCCCGACGTCCGCGTGCGCCCCGCCTATTTCCCCTACACCGAGCCGTCGATGGAAATCGAGGTGAAGTTCGGCGACCGCTGGCTCGAGCTGGGCGGCTCCGGCATCTTCCGCCCCGAGGTCACCGCGCCTTTCGGCATCGATACGCCGGTGCTGGCGTGGGGGCTCGGCTTGGAGCGACTGGCGATGCTGCGGCTGGGGCTGAAGGACATCCGCATGCTCTACCAGTCCGACCTGGAATGGCTGAAGACTGCGCGCTGAATCCTTAAATACGCCCCCGGGTGCGGCGCGAAGTCCGTAGGAGGAGCGCTGCTCCGCACACTACGGGGGTGAAACCATCGCAGGCGACGTGAAGCAGGCTATCGCAGACGCGCTCGAGACGCGCAAAGAGCGCAAGTTCACCGAGACGGTAGATGTAGCGATTAACCTGCGCGATGTCGACCTGCAGAACCCGCAAAAGCGCATCAACGACGAGCTGGCGCTGCCGCACGGCCGTGGGCGTCCGGCGAAGGTTGGCGTCTTCGCGCGCAAGGAGCTGGCCGAGAAGGCGAAGGCGCACGCCGACCTGATAATTACTCCCGAGGAGCTGGGCGACCTTGCCGACAACAAGCGCCGCGCACGCAGGGTCGTCGACGGCATCGACTACTTCGTCGCCGAAATCAGCATGATGGCTGACATCGGCAAGTCGCTGGGCGTCGTGCTGGGGCCGCGCGGCAAGATGCCGCGGCCGGTGCCACCGACCGCCGACATCGCGCGCATCATCGAGGGGCTGCGCAACCTGGTGGTGCTGCGGTCGCGCGACCGCCCCACCTTCCACGTCGCGATTGGCAACGTGGCGATGGAGCAGGAAAAGCTGGCCGAGAACCTAGAGACGGTCCTGAAGCGAATTGAGTCGCACCTCGACCGCGGCGACCAGAATATCGCCTCGGTCTGGGTCAAGACTACCATGGGCAAGGCGGTGAGGATCTGATGCAGGCAGTCGCCACGCAATGGAAACACGACGAGATTGCGCAGCTCGAGGAATACCTCGCGGCGCCGGTCGTCGCGCTGGTCGACGTTAGCGGCATCCCCGCGCGGCAGATGATGGAAATGCGCAAGTCGCTGCGCGAGCGCGGCGTGCGCGTGCGCATGAGCCGCAACCGGCTACTGCGCCGCGCCATTGACGGCGTCGCCGCCAAGCGCCCCGGGCTCGAGAAGCTGGCCGACGCGTTCCGTAAGGAGCAGCTGGCGCTGCTGACCGGCGAGGGGAGCCCGTTCACGATTTTCCGCATGCTCAGCGAGGCGCAGACACAGGCGCCCGCGAAGGGCGGCGAGACCGCCAGCGCAGATATCGTCATCGAGAAAGGGGCGACGCCGTTCCCGGCCGGTCCCATCGTGGGCGAATTCCAGCAGGCGGGCTTCCCGGCCGCCATCGTGAAGGGGCAAATCGTGTTTCGCAAGCGGCACGTTGCCGTCGCGGAGGGCGACACCATCTCGGCGCAAGTGGCCTCGGCGCTGGCGAAGCTGGAAATCTTCCCGATTATGATGGGAATGGAGCTGCTCGGCGCATACGATGGTGAGAACTTCTACCCGCCCGAAGTGCTGGATATTGACTATGACGAGTTCCGCGGACAGCTGCAATCAGCGACCGCCGGAGCATTCAACCTCGCGATGCATGCGCGCTGGTTCAGCGACACCACGACGGTGCCGCTGCTCTCGAAGGCGCGCCGCGACGCACTCGCCGTGGCGCACGCCGTGGCGTGGCCGTCGGAGGCGACCATCGCCGCGCTGCTCGCCGAGGCGCACCAGCAGATGCTGGGCGTCGCCGGCCACGCCGGTGACGGTGCCGACGATGAGCTGAGGGCGATGCAGGGCGCTGCGGCGCCCGCCGCCGCAGCGCCGGGCGCGAAGGCAGAAACCGCGTCGGAGTCGGAAGACGAGGAAGAAAAAGAGGCGTCCGAGGAAGACGCCGATCAGGATTAGGAGCACTATTCGAATAGGAGGAAACAAAAAATGGAATACATCTATTCGGCAATGCTGCTCAACTCGGCGGGCGCCGAGATTGACGCCAAAAACGTCACCAAGGTCCTTAAGGCCGCAGGCCTGAAGACCGACAAAGCACGGGCCGAGGCCCTCGTGGCCGCGCTGGAAGGCGTGGATATCGAGGAAGCCATGGCAACCGCCGCAGTAGCTGCCCCGGCAGCCGCTGCGGCTCCGGCCGCGTCTGGTGACAACGATGGCGACAAGGAAGCCCCCGCAGAGGAAGCAGAAGCCGAGGAAGAAGAAGTCAGTGAAGAGGAAGCAGTCGAAGGACTCGGTGCCCTCTTCGGTTAGGCCCGCCAGCGGGGCCCTGCCCCGGGAGAAGCGATGGAGACCGAAATCGAGGAACCCGCCCCCGACGCCCCGGCAGGCAACACGCCTGCACCCAGCGAAAACGCTGGCCTGAAGGTCGCCGACCTGAAGGAGAAACTGCGCGAGCAGGAACTCCCGGTCTCCGGCACTAAGGCTGAGCTGCTGGCGCGGCTGGAAGAAGCCGGCGCCACGACGGAAAAAGCCGGGGAACCCTCAATGAATTACTCGGAGCTCTCGCAGAAGGAGCTCAAGGCGCACCGCAAGGAAGTCAACGAGGCGGCCGAAGTGCTACGCATCCGGCGCGACGAGATGAACCTCGAATCGCAGTCGCATGCCGCCGAGCGCAACGAGCTGAACAATGAGGCGAAAGTGCAGATGGAGCAGGTGCAATACCAGCGCAACCTGCGCAACGGCCTCAACTTCGACGTGAGCCAGGTGCGCGACGAGCGGCGCGAGGTGCTCGACGAAGTCGACAAGCTGCGCGAGCAATTCCTGACGCTGAAGCGCGCCCGTTTCTCCGGCACCCACCTGCCGCCGGTGCCGAAGCTGCGGCGCCAAATCCAGGAGCTGGAAATCAAGCAAATGACCAGCTCGATGAGCATCAAAAAAGAGCGCGAGCTCGTCGAGAAAATCGGCGCGCTGCAAGCGCAGATTACCGAGCAGGACGAAATGATGGACAGCGACGAAGAGGTCGCCGGGGCGCGCGACCTGTTCCGCGCCGGCGAGAAGAAGCGCAAGGAACTGACGCACGAGATGAAGCGCGTCCGCGACGATGCGCAGCGGGCGCACGAGATGATGCGCGAGGCGCTCAAGGCGAACCGCATCGCCCGCCGCAAGGCGGACGCCGCGCAGCGCGCCTTCGTCAACTCCAAGGAGCTGGCGGACGTAGTGCACGCAGATTATATCGAGCAGCTGCGGAAGCTTTCGGCCATCGACAAGGTGGTCGCCGAGCGGCGTAGGGGCGGGACCGGCGCCAGCGCCATCGAGAACGTCGCGAACGCCGAGGAGCTGTTCGGCAAGTTCCTCACCGGCGAAAAACTCTCGACCGAGCAGCTACTGATTATCCAGAAAGCCGGGATGCTGTAGCTTTTTCAGTCGCGGGCGCTGCCGCGTCGTGAATCCCGTGCTGTGGGAGCCATCGCAGGAGCGCCGCGAGGCAAGCCTGCTCTGGCACTTTATGCAATCGGCGCCGGCGAAGCTCGAAACCTACGCTGACGTCCACCGCTGGTCACTCGACGAGATGGAAGCGTTCTGGGCCCACTTCTGGGAGTTATCGGGGCTGCGCGCCAGCCGCGGCTACGACACGGTACTGGCCGAGCCGGCGATGCCGGGCGCGCGCTGGTTCCCCGGCGCGCGCCTCAACTACGCCGAGAATTTGTTGGCGGGCGACGACGAACTCCCCGCAGTCATCGGCTGCGCCGAAGGGCGCGACGACATACGCGTGACGCGCGGCGAGCTGCGGCAGCAGGTGGCGCGCGCGCAGGCCGGCCTGCACGCGCTCGGCTTGCGCAAGGGAACACGCGTGGCGGCGTTCGTCCCGAACTGCGTCGAGACGCTGGTGCTGATGCTGGCGACGACCGCGACGGGCGGCGTCTGGACTTCCTGCTCGCCCGACTTCGGCGCGCAGGGCGTGGTGGACCGCTTCGGGCAGGTGCGGCCGCAGCTACTCGTCGTTGCCGACGGCTACCGCTACAACGGGAAGCTCTTCGCGCTCGACGCGAAGGTGAACGGCGTGCTGGAACAGATTGCGGATATCGAGCACGTTATCCGCATCCCGTTTTCGGGAGCCGCAGGCGAATTGGCGCACGGGTCGGTCGTCGAATACCCCGATCTACTCGACAACGCGGCCGCAGAGCCGGAGTTCGAGCCAACCGATTTCGACCACCCGCTCTACGTCATGTATTCGTCGGGAACGACCGGCCCGCCCAAGTCGATTGTGCATTCGACGGGCGGGACGCTGCTACAGCACCTGAAGGAGCACCAGCTGCAGTGCGACCTGCAACCCGGCCAGCGGCTCTTCTGGTTCACCACCTGCGGCTGGATGATGTGGAACTGGCAGGTCTCAGCGCTCGCCTCGCGGGCGACCATCGTGCTCTACGATGGCAGCCCCGGCCATCCCGACCTCGGCACGCTGTGGCGGCTGGCGGAGCGCACAGGCACCACCCACTTCGGCACCTCACCCAAATTCCTCTCGGCGTGCGCCACCGCCGGACTAGTGCCGCGCGACGCCGCCGACCTGCATCGGCTCCGCACGCTGCTCTCGACCGGTGCACCCCTGGTGTCCGAGCAGTTCGACTGGGTTTACCAGAACGTCCACGATGACATCCAGCTCGCCTCCATTTCCGGGGGGACGGACATCATCGGCTGCTTCCTCGGCGGCAACCCCCTCTCGCCGGTGCGGCGCGGAGAGCTGCAGTGCGCGCAGCTGGGGATGGACGTGCAGGCGTGGTCGCCCGACGGGGAGCGCCTTACGGGGAAGTGCGGCGAGCTAGTCTGCACGCAGCCGTTCCCGTCGATGCCGACCGGGTTCTGGGACGACGAGGGCGGCGCGAAATATCGCGCCGCCTACTTCGAGGAATTCCCGGGAGTCTGGACCCACGGCGACTTCGTTGAAATGACCACGGAGGGCGGCGCCATCATCTACGGCCGTAGCGACACGACGCTCAACCCGGGCGGCGTCCGCATTGGCACCGCCGAGATTTACCGCGCGGTCGAGAACCGCCCCGAAGTGGCGGACGCCATCGTCGTTGGGCGGCCGGTCGCGGGCGACATCGAGGTGGTGCTCTGCGTCAAACTGGCCGAGGGCGTCGCCTTCAGCGACGCCCTCGCGGCGGAACTCCGCAAGGCCATCCGCAGCGCCACCACGCCGCGCCACGTCCCGAAGCATGTGGCCCCGGTCGCCGAAATCCCTTACACCATCTCGGGCAAGAAGGTTGAGAAGGCGGTGCTGGCCGCCATCACTGGACGGCCGGTCAAGAACCGCGACGCGCTCGCCAACCCGGAGTCACTCGCCGAATACGCGGCGCTGACTTTCGACTGAACTACTAGTCGGCGACGACGTATTTCCACATCACGACGTCACCGTCCTGCAATTGCAGGTCGCCGGCGCCGACCACCGAGTACGCGCCGTTGTGCTTGAGCTCCCAGTAGCGACCGCTGTCTCCGGCGACGCCATCGAGGGTGTGGATGTAGGGGCCGAAGGAATACCACGTTACGCCGACCGCAAAGCCGTTGGCGCGCGCGGCCGCGATGGTCGCCGCGTAGGCCGAAGTGTCGTTGGTGACAACGATGCCAGCGAAGCTTACCGTCGTCGCGTTGACAACGGTCGTCGCGTTAGCCCCGGCGTCGCCGAAGTCGAGCGTGACCGTGACGTTAGCACTCTCCGCGACGATTTCGCGGTAGCGGTAGACGATGTCAGGCTCTTCTTGCAACGCGACGTAGCCGCCCCACGCGACCGCGTTCAGCAGCAGGATTATGCCGAGCGTTTGTAACGTTTCGCTGGACATCTGTGGCGCATTTACGGAGGGGATTTAACCGTTCCACCGCAGCTTCCGCAACAGCGGCAGCGGGTCCGGCTGCCGGCCGTAATGGAACAGCGCCGCCGCGCCGAACCAGCCCAGAGCTGAGGTGGTGCGGAACGCCGTCTGGAACCCCGGCAGGTAGGCCGGCGTCAGCACCATGAATCCTATGCCGAGCAGCAGCCCCGCAACCCACGCGAAATGCGCCTGTCCCTCGCGCATGCGCTCCATGAAGAGCAGCAAGTAGAACTGGCTGAACGAGAAGACCGCCACGGCGGTCGCGAGGCCGGTCTCGGCCGCCGCCATCGCCGTCCCGTGCGTCGGCTCAAGCCACGGCGCCAGAAGCGCAAAGCTGCCGAGCACCACCGCTAGGCCAGTCACCGACTGCTCGAGTGTCGCCGTGCTGGCCACACCAACCGCGGGTGGGCCAAGGCGCTGCGAGAGCGCGCGCAGTAGGATGGGGGGTGACGCGAGCCGGAAGAGCAGTGTGAAGCCCCCCACCGGCCAGAGCAACCAGCTCTGCGTCGAGGCAGCCCAGAGCGCCCAGAGCGCCGCCACCAGCGCCGAGCCGAAGAGCAGTAGCAGCCCCAGC
>CAUZDT010000013.1:0-26435 GCA_963578705.1 Candidatus Thalassarchaeaceae archaeon | reverse complement strand
CGCGTCGTCGCCACCAGTAATCAGGAACATATTGCTTTCGTGGCTAAACATTCAGATACCTTCGCACTGGTGGGCGGTAACGATTTTTTGAAGGCAGTGACCCATGATACAAATGACGAAGCTTTTGGCAGCACTTGGGAGAGCACACGAGACCCAGAGCCCCTTGCATCGCTTGGGGACTACACATCTCCTGCCGCAATCCCCGAATTCTCGACACTGCTGATGCCGGTGCTTTCGGTAATCCTAATTGTCGGGATGAATTACCGGAAACGGAGAAACGAGCTGGCCTCACAGGTTTGAGGTAACTGACCTCGCATCCCGCGCAAACCTAAATCAGCCGCAGCGCTCGCCCGTCGTGGCGGAATCAGTAGCGTACCTCAATGACAGGCGCGTCAGCGTCGCGTGGAACGGCGAGCGGCTGGTGACCGGCCGTGCCGACGGGCCGCTAGAGTTCGATGGCGAGGGGCCGCTGCTGGTGTGGGACCTGCGCGGCATCCTGAAGAACCGCCCCGCGCCGGGACCGCTGCCGCTGAACCCGAAGCGCGAGACGCTGGTTGACTCGGGGATGGCATGGGGCGAGGACGTGATTGACGCCATCATGGCCGACCGCGGCAGCGTCATCGTGCCGCTGCGTTCGCTGCGCGGCTGGCGCGAGTTTGACGAAGCGCTGGCGTACGCCGAACTGGAGCTGGTGAGCTTCGACTGGGCGGGCGAACCGGTCGCCGCGCACGGCGATTTCCAGGGCGATATCGTCGAACTGCTGCGCCAGTTGCTGCGCCGCAACATCCCGCGCGTGATGGTCAACAGCCTCGACGGCAGTTTCCCCTTCATCCCGGCCGGGCTCGCCGGCAGCGTGCGACTCGATGTTGCGATGTTTGCTGACGGTCATGCACCGAACTGGGCCAGCGAGGTATTCCGCCTTGGCTAAGCCCGAGCTGGTCACCGCCGCCTTTCGCTCCCGTGGTGCTGCGAAGCTGCGCCGTGAGGAACTGGTGCAGGAACTGGCGTTCTCGCTGCACCTGATGTCGCCCACCGCTGCCGCCGACGCCATCGAGGCGGCTCTCGCGAGCGGGCTGCTCGAGCCGGAGGGCGAGCAGTTGCGGCTCGTCGGGGAAGCGGAGGACGAGCCGCCGGCCAAGGCGGAGGCGGACATCGCGCCTGCCGAGGAGCCCGCCGCTGCAACACCGCCCGCGGTGGACACGACACCGCCCGCCCAAGCGGCGCCCGACCTGTTCCACCGCGTCGTCGCTGCGGTCGCGGAGGCGACCGGCGATTCGCAGCGCGAAATCATCCGCAAGGTTAACCGGCGGCAGAAGGCGCATTACGGCATCCGCCCCGCGACCGAGGCGCTGCTGCTGGCGGCCGACGCGGGCGTCGACGTCGCGCCGTTCCTGGACGAGGCGCGGCTACAGAATCTGCTGGAGGGTGCGTGAAGCCGGCGCAGCAGCAGCAGGTGCTGGAGCTGCTGCTGCGGCTGGCGCGCGAGAGCCTGGGCGAGCAGGACTTCGCGGCGCTTTTCGACGGCGAGCCGCCAACGCGCATCAGCGAAATCACGCTGGCGCTGCGCGACAGCAAGCCCTTCCTGCTCCTTCTGCGCGGCCGGCTCGCAGCGGTCGCTCGCGTGGCCGGGGCGCTCAAGCTGGCGGGCGCGGAGCGGCTGGCGGAGTGGCTGGGCGACGACTGCGACCCCTGCTTGGTTGACCGCGCGGTCGAGGGGTATGACCTGCTCTACCGGCTGCTGCTCGAGCTGGATGAGCTGCTGCTCTGGACCGGCTGGCCGCTGCTTGGGACGCTTCACGACCCGGTTGCCGCTCTGAAAGAATAAATCCTTTTATGGGGGTCGACTGCGCCATCGAGGCGTATGAAGGATAAGACAGTATACTCGTTCGGCGACGGCACCGCCGACGGCGACGCGAAGATGAAGAACCTGCTCGGCGGCAAGGGCGCTAACCTGGCCGAGATGGCGGCGCTGGGAATCCCAGTCCCGCCCGGCTTTACGATTACGACCGAGGTCTGCAACTGGTTCAACGACCACGACCGCACCTACCCCGAGGCGCTCGACGGCAGCGTACGCAAGGCGCTCGAAGCGCTCGAGGCGGAGCTCGGGCTGAAGTTCGGCGACCCCGCACGGCCACTGCTGGTCTCGGTGCGTTCCGGCGCCCGCGCGTCGATGCCGGGGATGATGGAGACGGTGCTCAACGTTGGCCTTAACGACGAGACACGCGAAGGGCTGATTGCGGAGAGCGGCGACGCGCGCTTCGTCTATGACGCGCAGCGGCGGCTAATCCAGATGTATTCCGACGTCGTGATGGAAAAGGCGGCCGGAATCAAGCCCGAGGAGGGCAAGGGCATCCGGGCGCAGCTGGAGCACGAGCTGGAAAACCTGAAGGAAAAGCGTGGCGTCACCGAGGATACTGACCTTTCGGCAGACGACTTGAAGTTACTCGTAGTTACATACCGGGCCAAAGTCCTGGAAGTTATTGGGGAAGAGTTCCCGGAGGACCCTTGGGAGCAGCTCTGGGGCGCGATTACCGCCGTATTCCTGTCGTGGAACGGAAAGCGCGCCATCGCCTACCGGCAAATCGAGGGGCTGCCCGAAGAGTGGGGCACCGCGGTCAACGTGCAGGCGATGGTTTACGGCAACCTTGGCGAAGACTCGGCGACCGGCGTTGCGTTCACCCGTAACCCCGCCACCGGTGAGAACGCCTTCTACGGCGAATGGCTACCGCAGGCGCAGGGCGAGGACGTCGTCGCCGGCATCCGCACCCCCAATCCGCTCAACAGCCACAGCCGCACCGAGTATTCGGGCGACCTGCCCAGCCTGGAGGATGTGCATCCCGCCCCCTACGGGGAGCTGGACGAAATCCAGCGCTCGCTCGAGGAGCATTACCACGATATGCTCGACATCGAGTTTACCATCCAGTCCGGCCGGTTGTGGATGCTGCAGTGCCGCATCGGTAAGCGCAACGGCCCCGCCGCGGTGCGGATGGCGGCCGAGATGGAACAGGCGGGGAAGATTTCGGCCGCGGAGGCAGTCATGCGCGTCATGCCGTCGCAGCTGGATGAGCTGCTGCACCCCATCGTCGACCCCGACGCCGAGAAAGTGGCGACGCTGCTCGCGAGCGGCCTGCCGGCCGGCCCGGGCGGTGCGACCGGGCGGGTGGTATTCACCGCCGATGACGCGGTCGAGTGGGCCGGCCGTGGTGAGCAGGTGGTGTTGGTGCGCGAGGAGACCAACCCGGAGGACGTTGCCGGGATGCGCGCCGCAGTCGCAATCCTGACCGCCCGAGGCGGGATGACTTCGCACGCGGCGCTGGTCGCGCGTGGCTGGGGCATGTGCTGTATCGTCGGCGCGGGCGAGCTGGAAATAGACGCCCCCACCAGGCGATTCTCTGTTGGGGGCCACACCGTCGCCGAGGGCGACCTGGTGACGCTCAACGGCACCATCGGCAAGGTCTACGAGGGGGAACTGCCGCTAATCGAGACCGACGCTTCGAGCGAATACATGACTCATTTCCTATCGCTCTGCGACCAGCATCGCAAGCTGAAGGTGCGCACCAACGCCGACACGCCGGCCGACGCGCAACGCGCACTCGATTTCGGCGCAGAGGGTATCGGACTGTTCCGCATCGAGCACATGTTCTATGGTGAAGGCTCTGAGGAGCCGCTGTTCCACCTGCGCAAGATGATAATGGCCGGCTCGCGCGAAGAACGCCAGTCGGCTCTCGACGAGCTCTACCCGCACATGAAGGACGACATCCGCGAGACGCTGCGCACGATGGCGGGACTGCCGGTAACCATCCGCTTGATGGACCCGCCGCTGCACGAGTTCATCCCGCACGAGCCGAAAGGGCAGGCGCAACTCGCCGATGCCTTAGGCATCGACGGCGCCGAGCTGGCGCGACGCGCCGAGCAGTTGCGCGAGACCAACCCCATGATGGGGCACCGCGGCGTGAGGCTGGGAGTTACCTACCCCGAAATCACCGAGCTGCAGGCGAAGGCCGTGCTGGTCGCCGCAGCGGAGCTACAGGCGGAGGGTGTTGCGGCGCTGCCGGAAATCATGGTCCCGCTGACCGCCGCTGAGGCGGAGTTCACCCACCAGGACCAGCTCGTGCGGCGCGTCGCCGACGCGGTCGAGGTGGAGCACGGCTGCAAGCTGGACTACCTGGTGGGGACCATGATCGAGATTCCGCGCGCGACGCTCGTCGCCGGCAGGATTGCCGAGACGGCCGAGTTCTTTTCCTACGGCACCAACGACCTGACGCAGATGACTTTCGGCTTCAGCCGCGACGACAGCGGCGGCTTCCTGCCCGAATACGTTGGCAAGGGTATCCTGCCCGCCGACCCGTTCGCGACGCTCGACGAAGGCGTGGGCGAGCTGGTAACGATTGGCATCGAGCGCGGCCGCGCGACCCGCCCGGACCTGAAAATCGGCATCTGCGGCGAGCACGGGGGCGACCCCGCGTCGGTCGCCTTCTGCCACGCGGCCGGGATGGACTACGTCTCCTGTTCGCCGTTCAGGGTGCCGATTGCGAGGCTGGCGGCGGCACAAGCGGTGCTGTCGGAATGAGTGAAGTGAGGGCGTAAACCGGCCACCACTCGCGAGTCAGGAGCGGTTAATTTTCTTTAAATATAGTTCGAGGGTAATCAGCCTGCCGATAAAGGCGGAGTCGTAGTCCCTTCCAGCCAGATAGTCTTCAACCAGTTGTGCTACTTGCGGGCCGTCTAGCACCCCGACCAGTTGAAGGTCCCCGGGGTCGAGCACCTGCCTGACGAAATCGCCCTGCGCGTCACGCAGCCAGCGCAGGTAGTCAATCGTGCCGAAGCGTAATATGTCGTGCCCGGACCGCTTGCGAAATTGCAGGCTGGCGTGCCACAACCCCTGCCTGAGCGCTGACCGCGCCAGAAGCATGGGATTACGCCGGTTGACGACCCTGCCTGCGGTGGCCTCCATGTTAGCCAGCCCCCCTCCGTTATGCGCGATGATATGCCGGTGGACCCGTTTCTGCCGCTTGTCGTCCAGATCGAGGCGGGGCACCAGCTCCAGCAGCCTTCGGCCGAGGTAGGGGTCGAAGAGCCGGAAGCGGCGGCCAATGTAGCGCAGATTCATGGCGCCGTAGTTGGCAACTCGGTTGACGAGGTAAAACTGCTCGGCCAGCGAGACTGGATTCTCCAGAGGATAGCGCTCCAGTTCAGCGCGTATCGATTCCTCGATTATCGCGGCAGCCTGCTGCGAGTCGCAGTCGGTGAGAATCGCTAGATTGCGCCGGCGCTGGATGCAGCCCCGGATGATGGTTGCCAGCTCCGTCAAGTTGCCCGTCGCAGGGGGATCGACGGGCATGTAGTTGGCCTTGAGCATCCCGCCGCTGGAACCCGGGAAATAGCTCTCGCCCTTTCCTGCCTCTCTAGCGAGCGTATCGGCCATGTGCGAATAAGTAACTCCATTGTTCATCCCGTCGAAGGCTGAAACCAGTTCCGCCGTCCGCTCCGGGATTTGCCGCGCGTGCGACTTGCCCAGCAGGTAGACTGCGTGGCGCAGCCCTAGCCGCTGCGCGATACGGCTGGCGAGCTGGATATCCTCGCACCCCGGCAGGCCATGCGTGTAGAGGTGGAATTTCTGTGTCTCACTGAGTGAGACCGCCAGTACAGCGCGACTGTCGAAGCCGCCCGTGAGCGGCATCGAGATGCTTTCCGAGAGCTGCCTGCCATAGGCAACATGTCGGCTGAACTCGGTGGTCAGCTCGTCCAGCGTGACGCGCTCGCCATGTGGTGGATCCGGGAAGTGCCAGTAGCGGCGCGTTGAGACCTCGAGGCTGGCCGTGATGGTGCTAACCGTGCCACCGCCGAAGGTCTGCACCCCTTCGAACAGGGTATGCTCGCCCAGCACCATCTCGGTCGCTAGGAACTCGACCAGTGCCCGTTTGTCAAGTGTTCGGCGCCCACTGGCAGTGACGACTTCCTCGAGGCGGTCGGAAATCGCCATCCCCTCCGCTCCGGTCGCATAGTAGAAACTGTAAACCCGGCAGGGATCTGTGATGACGGTGCATTCCCGCTGGCGGCGGTCGAGGAACAGTATTGCGAATGCGCCATCGAGCTGTTCAGTCATACTGCCGCCATGCATCTGGAACAGCTGGCACGCTTCCGCGGCGGAGAGCCAACCGCCCGCAGGTGAGTGGCAGGGATGACCGTAGACGAATGTTTCTAGGTCACCTTCGCAGTGGTAACCATAGTCAAGGCGGTCGTGGTCGCCGCCTGCGACCGCTACGCCGGTCCAGTCACTCTTGCGTGGCAACAGCAGCCTCATCGCCGCCCCAACCGGCAACCCGCGCTTATATCAGTCAGGGGCCAGTTTTTTTATCCACTAGCAGCCACCCCCTGCCATGCCTGTACCGCGGCGACTTACGGCGGTCCAGCTGGCGCTATCGGCCGGTCGCGTGCCGATTGCAAAGCTGGCGGCAGCCCAGGCGGTGCTGTCGGAATGAGCAATAATACGTCAATCGGCGCGAAGCGACTGCTCGAGTTCAGCGTCGGCCTGGGCGTAGTAACGCTCGTCGCCACCTATATCGTTGGCACGACCGGCGGGCGCGTAGCGCCTTTCATCCCGATTATTTCCGAGATGCCCTTCGCCGGGCCGGAGTCAAGTTTCTACGGCCCCGGACTCGCCATCAGCATCTTCTCGTTCATCCTGCTGGCGCAGGTGTTCCACCGCGTTTTCGCGCCGCTGGCGCAAACGCTTGGGGGCAACTGGGAGTCGTGGAACGATATGGCGCGTGCGCTGGCGACTTTCGGGGGCGTCTGCGGAATTATCACTGTCAATTTCCACTGGAACAGCTACCCCCTGCTGCACAGCGCGGCGGCCTTCCTGTTCTTCACTTCCTTCCTGCTCTGGAGCACCTTCGCCTGGCGGCTGCTCGAAAAGTCGGGCCGGAGCCACGCCATCCGGTGGGTCGCGATATTTTCGGGCTGGCTCTTCTATACTCTGATGATAATTTTCGGCAATCTCGAAAGCCGGGAACTGGTTGCGGCTGGAGAGGGGGTTTTCCATCGTATGGAAAACCCCCCGCAGATCGGTGACGAGAGGTCACTCTATCTGAACCTGATGGCGCTCTGCGAGTGGGGCATGGTCTTCTCGTTCTACGCTGGCGCCCTCACCTTTCGCCGCGAGCTGGAAGACGTACGGCTCTAGTCGCTTCCCGCATCCAGCGCGACCGCGCACGTTCCCCGGTCCCTCGGTCATACCCTTGGCAAGCCGAGGAGAGTAGCGCGTAAAACCCTTATAGCGCGAGTGGTTCGCCCGGCCGTTGGGCAACGTCGACGAGGAGCTGCTGTACGCTATCCGGGCGATGGAGGTGCTGTTGCAGTCGGGCGTCGGCATCGCGGAGGCGATGAAGCATGTCGCCGACGAGGACTATGGCGACCTCTCGGTTGAGTTCGGGCTAATTTTCAAGGCGGTTGACAGCGGTGCTGGACTGGGCGAGGCAGTGCGAAAGCAGATGCAGGTGACCAGTTCGATCGGCCTGCGGCGCACGCTCTCGGTACTGGCGATGTCTATCGAGCAGGACACCAACGTCATCGACCGGCTGCGCTCCATTGCCGACAAAGAATCCCGCTCGCGCCGCATTGAGCTGCAGGCGTTCGTCGAGTCGCTCAGCGCCGTCTCCGAGCAGTTCCTGATAATCTCGGTGCTGGTGCCGATTATCGTCGTGATTATGGCCGTAATTGACGCACTGGTTGGTGGCTCTGGCGGGGCGTTTGGCGGCAATATGCCGCGGATGCCGCCCGCCTGCACACCTATCCTCTTCTTGCTGGCAATGCTGGCGATTGCGGGGCTGATTGTGCGCACCCGGTCGCAGGAGCCGAAGATATGAGCCTGCACGAAGTGCTGGACCCTTTCTTCGCCGGCATTGACGGGATTTCGTCAGCCATCGGCGCGCTGGTCTGGACCGCGCTGGGGGTGTGGGCGGTCGGGAGCGTTATCATCTACCTGCCACTGAAGCGACTCTTCGCCGAGCGCACCGAGCTGGAGAACGTTTGGCCCGAGGTACTCGGGGAACTGGCAGAGAACCTGCGCGCCGGGATGGGAGTCGAGTCGGCGCTCGATGCAGTTGCCAGCGCCCGCAGCGACCGCATGGGCGAGATGCTGCGGCAGGCGGTCACGGAGATGCATGATACCAGCTTCACGACGGCGATGCAGAACTTCGCGAAGAAGAGTCGCTCGGCGATGATTTCGCGCGTCGTAAGTATCCTCAACGTGGCGCTGGTCTCCTCGGGCAGCTTTTCGGAGACGCTGGAGCTGCTCTCCGAGGAATTCTGGGAAATCTACCTGCTGCGCAAGGAGCGGCTGGCCAAGACCAAGGGTACTGCTGACTTTATCCTCTGGTCGGGCGCGCTCATCTGTCCTGCGCTGCTCGGCTTCATCGTCGCCATCTTTGGCTCCGGGACCGTTGGTAACTTCCAGCTTGTAATCGAACTCGGGAGCCTGAACCAGATGCTGTTGCTCTACGTGATGGTGCTCGGCGCAGCGGGAGTCCTGATGCAGTCGGTCATCCTACAGACGATGCGCACCGCGCTGCTGCGCATCCCACTCTACATGTTGCTTGCCAACACCACGCTTTTAGTGGCTCTGAAGCTTCCGGCAGCGTTCCTATGAGCCAGGGTCGCGTCATTGCCAAGTATCCCAACGCCCACGTTATCGAGCAGCCAGGGCAGGACCTGCCGATCTACCGCGTGCTGAAGCTGAACCGCTCGACTAGCTACGGGCCGCTGCGACCGCTGCTAGAGGATGACAACTTGGAGGAAGTGATGTTCAACAATCCCTCCCGGCCGGTGATGATCTACCACCGCAAGCACGGCATGTGCGTCACCAACATCAGCATGAGTGAGGAGGAGGCGGTCAAGGTCATCCAGAAAATCGCAGCCTACGTCGGACGCAAGATAGGGATGGAAAACCTGCTCCTCGATGGACGGCTGCCCGACGGCAGCCGCGTTAACGCCACGCTGCCGCCCGCGTCTCCCGGCGGCCCGACGCTTACGATTCGCAAGCAGACGCAGGACCCGCTTACCTTCGTTGACCTGATTCGCTTCGGCACGCTGACGCCCCGGCTGGCGGCGCTGCTGTGGATGTTTGTCGACGGGATGGGCGCTGCGCCGTGCAACATCCTGGTTTCGGGCGGCACCGCCTCTGGTAAGACCTCGACGCTGAACGTGCTGGGGCTCTTCATTCCGTCGCAGGTGCGGTTGATTACCATCGAGGACGTCTCCGAAATCCAGCTGCTCCACGAGCACCACGTCCAGCTCGAGACGGTCAATCCGGCCAAGTCGGGCGACCCGGAGCTGGACATGGATGCGCTGCTAAAGAACACTCTGCGCATGCGCCCCGACCGGCTGATTGTAGGTGAGGTGCGGGGTGCCGAGGCTCGTACGCTATTCACGGCGATGAACACCGGCCACGACGGCTGCATGGGCACGGTGCACGCCAACACTGCACAGGAGTCGGTGCAACGGCTGGTCAACCCCCCGATGTCGGTACCCCCCATCATGCTCAACGCGCTGCACCTGATTATCATGCAGAGCAAGCTCAACATTGGTGGGCAGCAGGTGCGCCGCATCACTGAGGTTTCAGAGATGGCGGGACTCGAGGGCGACAAGCCGCGCCTCAACACGATTTTCCGCTGGGACCAGGGCAAGGGTCAGCTGGTCGAGACCGGCGTCCCGAGCAAGCTGCGCGAGCGCATCGCGAAGGCAGCCGGCGTCTCGCCCGCCAAGTTTGACGAGATGGCGCGCAACCGGCAGAAAATCATCGAGACGCTGGTCGAGCGGGGGATTTCCGACATCACGCAGGTCTCGCGCGTCGTGCAGAACTACTACCATAAACTGGGCCGCTGATGGCGCGCACTTACGCCGAGGCAGGGGTCGATATTGATGCCAGCGACCGCGCTACCGCCGCGCTGGTGGCGCAGCTCGGCGGCTCGACGCGCGAGGGCGACGGTGCGCCCGTCACGCTGGAGAACGGCTTTGCAGGGTTGGTGCAGCTCGGCGACGGGGCGCTGGCGGTCTGCACCGACGGGGTCGGCACCAAGCTGCTGCTGGCGCGCGAGCTCGGCAGCCTCGACACGGTCGGTATCGATTGCGTGGCGATGAACGTCAACGACCTCATCTGCGTCGGCGCCGAGCCGCTCTCGTTCGTCGACTACGTCGCGCTGGAGGAGCCCGACGCGGAGCTGATGGCGCAGCTAGGCGCCGGCCTCGCCGAGGGGTGCCGGCAGGCCAACTGCACGCTCTCGGGCGGCGAAACGGCGGTCGTGCCGGAGCTGGTGCGCGGTTTCGACCTGGCCGGCACGGCGGTCGGCTGGGTCACCCGCGAGGCGATTATCGATGGCTCGCGCGTCGCCGTCGGCAACGCGCTCATCGGCCTCGCCTCGTCCGGCCCGCACTCGAACGGCTACACGCTCATCCGGCGGCTGTTCGACGGGGACCCCGCCCTCGGCGCGCAGCTGGTGGCGCCGACGCGCATCTACGTCCGGTCGATACTGGCGCTGCTCGCGGCGGTGGAAGTGCACGCGCTGGCGCACGTCACCGGCGGCGGGCTCGAGAACCTGCCGCGCATGAACCCCAGCTTCCGCTACGTCGTAGACAACCCGCTGCCGGCCCCCCCAGTCTTCGACTGGTTGCAGCGCAAGGGCGGCATCGCCCCGGCGGAGATGTATCGCACCTTCAACATGGGGCTGGGAATGGTCGCCGCCGTCGCCGCGGGCGACGCCGACCGGGCACTGGAAGTGCTCGCCAGCGAAGGCGAAACCGCGCAGCAGATTGGCCACGTCGCCGCCGGCGAGGGCGTCGCGCACGCCGCGCTTGACTAGGACTGCTGCCGCAGGTAATTGAGCGCCGAGCCGGCGCGGAACCATTCCACCTGCTGCTCGCTGAGGCTATGGTGGCAGCTGAATTCGTCGCGCGTGCCGTCGGCATGCACGATGCCGATCGTGAGCCGGCTGCCCGGCGCTAGCTCGTCGAGCCCCGTGATGGCTAGGCGGTCGTCGGCCTGCACCAGCTCCCAGTCGGCTGGCTGCTCGAAGGTGAGCGCCAGCACTCCCTGCTTCTTCAGGTTGGCTTCCGCGATGCGTGCGAAGCTGCGCGCGATAATCGCGCGGCAGCCGAGGAAGCGGGGCGACATCGCGGCGTGCTCGCGCGACGAGCCTTCGCCGTAGTTGGTACCGGCGACGACGACCCACCCTCGCCCCGCGTCGTGGTAGGCGCGCGCCACTTCGGGCAGCGGCGCCTGCTCGCCCGTAAGTGCGCTGAGCGCCATGCCCCGCTCGTCGGTGAAGATGTTGCTGGCGCCGATGTAGGCGTTGCCTGAGATGTGGTCGAGGTGGCCGCGGTAGCGCAGCCACGGCCCCGCAGGCGAGATGTGGTCGGTGGTGCACTTGCCCTCAATCTTCGCCAGCACCAGCAATCCCTCCATATTGCCGCCGCCCGGTGGCGTAAACGGCTCGAGCAGCTGCAGCCGCTCGCTGGCGGAGTCTACCTCGAGTTCGACAGCGGAACCGTCGGGAGGCGGGGCGACGTAGCCGTCGAGGCTGGTGGCGAAGCCGCCCGCCGGCAGGTCGCTACCGGTCGGCGGCGCCAGCTGGACCTGTTTTCCGTTCCCGGCGGGCAGGGAGTCGCGCAGCGGGTCGAAGTCAAGCCGCCCGGCGAGCGCCATGGCAGTCACGACCTCGGGGCTGGTGAGGAACGAGAGTGTGGCGTGGTTGCCGTCGTTACGGCCGCTGAAATTGCGGTTGTAGGAGGAGACAATCGAGTTCACTTCCCCGTCGGAGATGTCGTCGCGCCGCCACTGCCCGATGCAGGGGCCGCAGGCGTTCGCCAGCACGGTGCCGCCAATCGCCTCCAGCGCCGCCATCTGCCCGTCGCGCCGGATAGTGCGGTCAATCGTCTCCGAGCCGGGGGTGATGTAGAACGGTACCGTCGCGCGCAAGCCCGAGGCAGCCGCCTGGCGGGCGACCGCGGCGGCGCGCTCCATATCTTCGTAGGAGCTGTTGGTACATGAACCGATTAGTGCCGCGTTAAGTTCGAGAGGCCACCCCTCCTGCCGAGCTTCAGCACCCAGCCCGGCAACGGGGCGCGCCAAGTCGGGGGAGTGCGGGCCGACGATGAGCGGTTCCAGCGCCGAGAGATCGATTTCGATTACCCGGTCGAAGATCTCCTCTGCCGTCGCCTCGATTTCGGGGTCGGCGCGCAGCTCCGCCCCGTGCTCGCGGGCGAGCTGCGCTAGTTCCCCGCGGCCGGTCGCCTCGAGGTATTCCGCCATACGCTCGTCGAATGGAAAGAGCGAAGTGGTCGCGCCCACTTCAGCGCCCATGTTGCAGATAGTCCCCTTGCCGGTGCAGGAGATGCTCTCGCAGCCGGGACCGAAATACTCGACGATGTGGCCCGTGCCGCCCTTGACCGTCAGGATTTCGCACACTCTCAGGATAACATCCTTAGGCGAAGCCCAGCCCGAAAGCGCACCAGTCAGCCGGACCCCGATGAGCCGCGGCCAGCGGACGTTGAACGGCAGCCCCGCCATGACTTCCATGGCGTCGGCGCCGCCGACGCCAATCGCTGCCATTCCCAAACCGCCGGCGTTGGGAGTGTGCGAGTCGGTGCCAATCATCAGCCCGCCGGGGAAGGCGTAGTTCTCGAGCACCACCTGATGGATGATGCCGGCGCCCGGCTCCCAGAAGCCGATGCCGTACTTTGCCGAGGCGGACTTCAGGAACGCGTACACCTCGGCGTTGACGTCGTTGGCCGCAGCGAGGTCGCTGTCGCAACCGCTGCGCGCCTGGATAAGATGGTCGCAATGCACCGTCGACGGCACCGCCACCTGCTCGTGCCCCGTCAGCGTGAATTGCAGCAGCGCCATCTGCGCCGTGGCATCCTGCATAGCGACCCGGTCGGGCAGTAGGTTGACGTAGCTCCCGCCGCGCTGCGGCAGCTCCTGCCCCGGGGCGAGATGCGCGAAGAGGATTTTCTCAGCGAGCGTCAGCGGCCGCCCCAGCTGTTTGCGCGCGGCAGTATGGCAGGCCGCCAGCGAGTCGTAGAATTGCCGTACGGCGCCGGGGTCTGACATGGATGGCCCCCCCCGGTCGGCGATTATGTATTGTTTTCGCTTCGCGTGCCGAGCACCCAGAAGACGATTGCCAGCATCCAGAAGACGAACGCGCAGGGCGTCGCCAGCGAACGGCCCGAGGCCGGCACGATGTATTCGTTGCTCCCGATTGCCAGCACCACCCCCGCCAGCAGGCACACCAGCGAAGCGCCCCGTATCGCCAGTTCCTCGGTTCTGCTCACCAGCGGTCCCAGATGCCCTTCTTGACCATCTCGAGGGCGTAGAACGAATTGTAGACCAGCGACTTGCGCCAGCCCTGCAGATTCATCTTTTCCCAGTCGACGGTGTCGCCATCCTTCACTTTGCGCATCGCCATTTCGAAGGCGCGGTTGCCGAGCAGCGCGAAGATACCGCGCCGTGCGATGTCTGCTTTCTTGCGGTTCCGGAACTGTGCCTTCCACATCTGGTCGTAGTTTCCGCCGTTGCTGAGCGCACGCTGCGCCAGCACGCCAGACTCGATGGCGTAGTTCATCCCGAAGCCGCGCCACGGGTCCTGGAAGCCGGCTGCCTCGCCCGTGTAGTAGACGCCGTCGCGCACCGCCGAGTGGGGGAATTCGGCGCCGCCCTGGCCGCCGACGGTGCCGGTTGGCTTCGCGCCGTCGATGATGTCTCGCAGCACCTTGCGCTCCTCCACTGCTTTATATAGCAGTTGTCTGACTTTTTTGGTGTGTGAGCGCGAGCAGCAGTTCATCACCTTGATGGTATCGTCGTCCATCGGAATGATGTAGAGATACCAGCCGCGTGGCGAGTATTTTTCGTCGTGCATGTAGAGGAACTGGTCGCGCGGGAAGTCCGAGTTTTCGTAGTAAGCCCCGAAGGCGGCCATGTCAGTGCGGTAGGAACCGGTGGCGGCGATGTCGCCCGCTTGCGGCTTGGGGCGCGACTTGTAGTGGAACTTGACGCCCTCCCGCTCCGCCTCTACCGCCAGCCCGCGCTCGAGCGAGCCTTTGCCGCCGCGCAGGATGAGCGGCAGCGGCTGCTTCATGGTAATCGTGAGGTCGCGCGTTGGGGTGCAGCAGACGAACTTCTGCGCGTTGCGATAGGTGAATTCCGGCTCGAGCCCCCAGCGCTTCAGGTAGGCCGGCGCGGTCGAGTCGGCCCACGGCATGTCAGGGCGCTCCTTCAGCAGCACCTGATAGTTGGCGTGGAACTGCTCGCCCACTTCGCGGCGCGCCTCGTGCAATTCGACCCGCTCGCCCGCTTTCGCGAAGTTCACGGCTGCCGCCAGCCCCGAGAGGCCGCCGCCGATTATGCGCCTCATGCGGGAGTCCGGGTGGTGTTGCGCTGCGGCTCGGCCGGATAGGTTAGCGCGCCGACGGGGCAGACGCGGACGCAGAGCAGGCAGTCAGTGCAGTTTCCGTCAATCCAGATGTCGCGGTCGTTATACTCGAGGAACATGGCGTTGGTAGGGCAGACGCCGACGCAGGCGCCGCAAAAGATGCAGGTGTCGCGCGCCAGGTCCGGTTTTACGGCGAAGCGGTTGCCGTGCGGGTCCCACTGCTGGCCCGGCGGCAGCGGCCTGCCGTGCGCCCAGCGGCGGCGGGTGGCGCGCTGGCCATGGGGGTGGAAGGTGGTTTCCCAGCCGTGGCGCTGGCCGTCAACGTAGCTGGTTTCGCGCTTGGGAGTGCCGTCAGGCCAGCTCTCGGTTTCGCTGCTCTCGTCCGGGGCCACACCGGCCGACTGCTCCGCTGTCTAAAATTCTTTGCCCGCGGCCCCCCAGCTATTTAGCCGCGTGTGGGCTGCCGCGCTCCCATGCCCAATTGCTTCTGGGAGCAGCCCATCGAAAGCGGCCCGCACCCCGCTTCCGGGTCGCGCTTCGACGTCATCGTTGTCGGGGGCGGTCCCGGCGGCGCGGCCGCTGCGGGCTACGCGGCACTGGCAGGCCAGCGGGTGCTGCTACTCGACAAGGCAATATGGCCCCGCGACAAGACCTGCGGCGACGCCGTGGGAGGCAAGTCGCTCGCGCACGTCGACGAGCTGGGGGTGCGGTCGCTGATTGAGGCATCGCCGCACTTCAGCATCACTGGCGTATTATTCAGCAGCCCGCGCGGTGACGAGCTGCGCGTCTCGCGGTCGGACGGCCAGCTCTCGGGCTACGTGCTGCCGCGGCTCCAGTTTGACCACATCATGTTCCGGCGCGCCACCGAGCTGGTGTTGCAGGCGGGCGGTGCGGTGGTGCAGGGCTTCGCGGTGCGCGAGGTGCTGTTCGATAACGCCGCCAATGGCCCCGACCCCGGCCCCGGCATGGGCGACCTGCGACGAGTCACCGGTATCATAGGAGATACCGGCGACCGCGCCCGCCCGCTCTCGTTCAGCGCGCCGCTGACCATCGGCGCCGGGGGGGTGCGCTGCCCGGTCGCGACCGCGATTGTGCAGGAGACCTACGACGGGCGGATGGTCGACCGCGAGAAGCTGCACTACAGCGCCGCCTTCCGGCAATACTGGCGCAACGTCGAGGGCGCGACTGCCGACTCGGGGCCGGTTGAATTCCACTATATTGACGGGGTGCTGCCGGGCTACTTCTGGATTTTCCCGGTCGGTGGCGGCATTTGCAACGTCGGTTTCGGCATCGCGCTGCGTGACCTTGAGCTGCACGACCGCAAGCTGCGCGGCCTGCAGGAATATATCATCAACGAAGTGCCGCGTTTCTGCGACCGCTTCGCGCAGGCAGAGCTGGTCGAGGGGAGCAGCCGCGGCTGGCAGCTGCCACTCGGCTCACCGCGCGCCGGTGAGAAGCAGCAGCCGCGCCGCGCGTTTGCGGCCGGGGCGATGTTGGTCGGCGACGCGGCTTCGCTGGTCGACCCGTTCACTGGCGAGGGCATCGGCAATGCGCTGCTCTCGGCCAAGCTGGCGCTGGGCCACTTCGACCGCGAGGAGCACGCGCGCGGTTTCCCGCTCGAGGCGGGCGCGCGCTACCAGCGCGCGCTCTGGAAGCGGCTGGGATACGAGCTGCGTAACTCCTACAAAATCCAGCGGCTGTCGCGCCGCCGCTGGTTGCTCAACTGGTTCATCGGCAAGGCGCGCCGCAAGGCGGAGCTGCGGCGCGTCCTGACCGAGAGCCTGATGTCGCGCGAGGCGCAGGCGTCGCTCACAAGCCCGTTCTTTTTGCTCAGGCAGTTACTTTTCTGATTACGGACTCCGCGAGCACATTCCCTGCGACCGGCCCCAAGCCGCTTATGGTTCTGCCCCATCGCACCGCGTTGCTCCCCGATTCTGAGCTGCGGCGCTACGCCCGTCACCTGATGCTGCCCGGCGCAGGGCTGGAAGGCCAGCAGCGGCTGAAGGCAGCGCGGGTGCTGGTGGTGGGAATGGGCGGGCTGGGCTGCCCGGCCGCGCAATACCTGGCGGCTGCTGGCGTGGGCCGGCTGACGCTGGTCGACGACGACTCGGTGGAACTGAGCAACCTGCAGCGGCAGCCGCTCTACACCGAGACCGACGTGGGCCGACCGAAGGCGGTGGTGGCGGCCGCCCGGCTGCGCGCGCTGAATACCACTATCCGGGTCGAGCCGCTGGTCGAGCGCGTCACGGCTGCCAACGTGATGGAGCTGGTGCGGCAGCACGACCTTGTGCTCGACGGGACTGATAGCCTGGCCGCGCGCTACCTGCTCGCCGACGGCTGCCACCTGGCGGGGGTCCCGCTGATCCACGCGGCGTTGCGCCGCTTCGAGGGGCAGGTGGCGGTCTTCCCTTCGGGGGGACCGTGCTACCGCTGCCTGTTCCCGCGGCCGCCGCCGCCGGAAGTGGTAGAGAACTGCGCCACGGCGGGAGTGCTGGGAGCGGTGCCGGGGGTGCTCGGAAGCCTGCAGGCGCTGGAGGTGCTGAAGTGGCTGCTGCGCAGCTCCCCGCGCGAGGCGCGGCTGCTGCTGCTGGATGGCCTAGTGGGGACGGTGCAGCGGGTGGCGCTGGCGCGCCGCGCCGACTGCCCGCTTTGCGGTGAGTCACCGACTATAACCGCCCCGACGGAGGAACCGCTCGCCTGCCGGCCGGGAGAGCTGGCGCCGGGGGAGTTGCAGGCGGCGCTGGAGGGTTCAGCGCCGCCGTTGCTGGTGGACCTGCGCGAGCCGTGGGAGCGGAAGCTGGTGCTCATCCCGGGCGAGGAGCTGCACCTGCCTTTCAAGCAGCTCGCACAGCGGCAAGGGGAACTGCCGCGCGAGCGGGAGCTGCTGCTCTACTGCCGCACCGGCGTCCGGTCGGCGATGGCGCTGCGGCAGTTGCAGCAGGGGGGCCGCGAAGCGCGCCATCTCACGGGCGGTATCGTGGCCTGGCTGCGCGAAACCGGCCAGCCAGAGCTGGTTTACTGATGCGGCTCACCGTCATCCCCTTCGCCCAGCTGCGCGAGCGGCTTGGCACCGAAGCGCTCGAGCTGGAGCTGCCCGCAGGCACCACCGCGGCGGAGCTGCTGGAGCTGCTGCTCGCCGAGCAGCCGCCGCTGGCGCCCTTCCGCGAGAGCCTGCTGCTGGCGCGCGGCGCCGAAATGCTGGAGCCCGGCAGCGCGCTGGCCGAAGGCGACACGATAGCGCTCTACCCCCCTTTCAGCGGCGGCTAGAGCAGCTCCACTTCGACCCGCTCGCCCGCGCTGGCACCGCTGCCGGCCGGGAGCGCCACGACCCCGTCGGCGAGCGCCATCGACATAATCGCCCCCGAGCCGCGGTAGCAGGGGGTGGCGCGCAGCTCGCCGCCCGCCCCTTCCAGCCGCACCAGCATGAGCTGGTCGCGGCCCTGCACAGGTCGCACGGCAGCGGCAAGCGTCGCCGTCTGGCAGCGCTGCAGGTCGGGCGGCAGCCGCGCCATCTGGCGCAGTGCTGGACGCAGGAAGAGCCAGGCGGTCAGCAGGCACGAGGTCGGGTTGCCCGGCAGCCCCAGTACCAGCGAGCCGTCCAGCCGGCCGCAGAGCACCGGCTTCCCCGGCTTGACGGCGACGCCGTGGAACTCGATACTCCCGAGCCGCTCCATGGCGGGCGCTAGCAGGTCGCGCTCGCCAACGCTGGAGCCGCCGGTGACCACCACGATATCGCTGCTCGCGGCCGCCGCACGGAGCGCCTTTTCCAGCACCCCCAGCTCGTCGCCCAGCGCCGGCGTGCGCTCCGACACTCCGCCTGCCTGCCGCACCAGCGGCGCCAGCGCGGGGGCGTTGGAATCATACACCTGCCCCGCTTCCAGCGGGCGGCCCGGCGGCACCAGTTCGGTGCCGGTCGGTAGTACCATAACTCGTGGGCGGCGGTAGACCTGCGCCTGCGCCAGCCCAAGCGCAGCCAGCACCCCCACCCGGGCCGGCGTCAGTACCATCCCTGACGAGAGCACTTCGTCGCCGGCGCACATATCTTCGCCCCGCGGCACAACGTGCTTGCCCCGCTCAACCGCGACGCGCACCAGCACCGCATCGCCTTCGCGGGCGGTATCTTCGACTTTCACCACCGCCTCCGCGCCCTCCGGCAGCGGCGCCCCGGTCGCGATCTGGATGCAGCCGCCGGTGCCGACCGCACCATGCGGTAGGTGGCCGGCGTGGACCGCCTCGAGCAGCACCAGCCGCGCCGGCTCCGCAGGCGATGCGCCGGCCAGGTCAGCTACCCGCACTGCGTAGCCATCCATCGCCGAGCGGTTGAAGCTGGGCACGTCGCGGTCGGCGACCACCGGTGCCGCCAGCACCCGGCCGGCCGCTGCGGCCAGCTCCACCGACTGGCTCGTTTCCAGCGGCTGCGCTGCCGCCAGCACCAGCTCCTGCGCCCGCGCCAGCGAAATCAGCTCGCCGAAAGGGCGGAAGCGCCCCACCTTATCCCTCCGGGCAACGCTTGGGCTGGCGCCTGTTTTTTAAATATCGCTCGTCAAGAAAAATCATGCCTTCCCCAGCTCCCCCACCAGGTGCCCCAGTTCCGGCAGGATGAGCTGCTCCAGTGCCAGCCGACACGCCGTCTCGGAGCCCGGCAACGCAAAGAGCAGCTTGCCGCGCGCGACACCCGCCAGCGCGCGGGAGAGCATCGCGGCCGCGCCGATTTCGCCGAACGAGAGCTGGCGAAACAATTCGCCGAAGCCAGGCAGCTCGCGCTCCAGCAGCGCGCCGACGATTTCCGGGGTCGAATCGCGCGGCGCGATGCCGGTGCCGCCGTTCATGATTACCGCCTGTGCCGGTCCTGCCAGCGCCGTCTCCAGCGCCGCCCGGATGGCGGGCGGGTCCTCCCGCACCAGCTCCCGGCCGGCGATGGTGTGGCCCGCCGCCTCGAGCAGCGCAACGATGGTGTCGCCGCTGCGGTCCCCCGCCGGGCTGCGGCTGTCACTCATCGTCAACACCGCGACGGCGACCGTGTGGGGGGCGGCCGCGTGGTGCTCGTGGTGGCCCACTATTCCCCGCCCTTCAGCTTCTCCACCACTTCCACGTCGTGGATGCGGGTTTCGGGATACTGCCCGGCATCATCCTTCTCGAGCGGCTTGACCAGGTCCCAGACGCAGAGCAGCCCCACCATGACGCCGGTCAGCGCCTCCATCTCGACGCCGGTGCGGTATATTGCGGTAACAGTAACGCGACACTCCACTTCGTCGCCCTCCAGCGTGAAATCCACCTCGACGCCGCTGATTGGCAGCGGGTGGCAGAGCGGCAGGATGGTGGGCGTTGCCTTCACCGCCTGAATGGCGGCGACGCGGCCGATGGCGAACGGGTCGCCTTTCGGGACTTCGTCGCTGGCGATGGCGGCCGCTGTCGTGGGTCGCAGCCGCAGCCGCCCCCGGGCGGTGGCACGCCGCGCCACCGCCGGTTTGTCACTGATATCAACCATTCGCGCCACAGTTCACCTCGTGTTGCGGCGCGACCCAGCGCGTGCCGTCCGGTGCCTGCTCCAGCTTCCAGATGGGCACCTGTTGCTTGAGCGTGTCGATGAGCCATTCGCAGGCGCGGAAGGCGTCGCTGCGGTGGGCCGCTGCGGCGCAGCAGACCACAATAAGTTCTCCAACATCAAGCAGCCCCAGCCGGTGCACCAGCGCCGCGTCGTGGATGGCGAACCGCTCGCACGCCTCGCTGCGCAGTGCCTCCATCTGCGCCAGCGCCGCCGGTTCGTCGGCGCTGAACTCGATGCGCTCCACGGCGCCCGCCTCGGTCACGCCCTTGACGGTGCCGGTGAAGGTTACCACCGCACCGACTTCCGTTCCCGCCAGCATGGCCGCGACGGTTGCGGGGTCGCACGCTTCTCGCTGCAGCCGCACCTTGCGCGGGTCCATGCTGCCGATAATGACGGGCGGGTTAATAGCAGTCGGCTTCAGAACCACGCTTCCGCCAGCAGCACCACGAGTGGAATCGTCACCAGCGCCAGCAGTGTGGTCCAGAAGATGCCCAGCGAGAGCCAGCGCGTGTCGCTGCCACAGTGCGCCCCGACGACGTAGGTGGTGATGGCCGACGGCATGCTGCTCGATATCAGTACCACCGCCGCTAGCTCGCCACGGAGCCCCAGCGCCAGCACCAGCGCCGCCGCGGCAGTCAGGCCGGTCGCCATACGGGCGACCACCAGCGGCGGCAGCAGGCGGCGGAAGTCTGCGCTTTCCAGCTGCGACGCGCGGCTCAGCTGCATCCCGAGCGTCAGCAGCAGCACCGGCTTCCACGCTCCGCCCAGAATTTCGAGTGAGGCCCCGGCCGCCGCCGGCAGCTCTGTCCCGGCGCGATTCAATGCAAGCCCAAGCAGCAGCGCCCAGATGAGGGGAATGCGCAGCGCAGTGGTAACCCCTTCGTGCAGTTGCTCACGGCCGCCACCCGCCAGCGCCGGCCCGACGGTGTAGAGCAGTGCCTGCACCGTGATGTAGAAGAGCATCGCCAGCAGGAATCCCTGCTCGCCGTAGAACTGGTCCGCTACCGAGGTTCCCAGCGACCCGGCGTTCATGAATCCCGAGCCGAGTAGCAGTGCGCTGCCGGTGGCTGCCGGCAGCGCCAGCCACCGCGCCAGCCACCACGCCACCGCTGTCGAGGTCGCTACCACTACTACGGCTGCCAGCACCGGCTCCCAGGTCACGGCGAACTCCGCCTGCTGGGTCGCGAGCAGGATTTTCGCCGGCACCAGCAGGTAAATCAGCAGCCCCCCAAGGTCGCGTAGCGTCTTCTCGCCCACCCCCAGCTGCCGGCCGGCGAGGAAGCCCAGCGCCAGTAGCGCGAAGAGCGGGGCGAGCTTGCCGACCACCCAGAACAGGATCATGCGCTTACCGCTGGTCGACTGATGACCAGTTATTAAACTCAGACTTGCCGCTCGACCGTGTGCGGAAGCGCTCCAGGTCGGCAGGCGTGTTGAGGTTGAGCGCCACTTCGCGCCGCTCAACGAGGGTGTGTGGCAGCTCGCCGAGCAGCCGCTGCGCGCGGCGTTCCCCTTGCACCAGCAGCCGCTCCGTCGCCGCCAGTGCAACTTCGCGCCAGTAGATTGCCACCAGCGGCTGCGGCTGCTCCCACGTCGCCACCGCCGCGTCGCCGTTTTCGGCGACGCGGTGCAATGCGCGGTAAGTGGCGGGCGCCAGCAGCGGCAGGTCGCACGGCGCGACCGCCACCAGTTTGCCGCGGACCGCCGCCAGCCCCGCCGCTAGCCCGACCAGCGGCCCACCGTGCGGGAGTGGGTCGCCCACCCAGCCACACCCTGCGGGCACCCAGTCGGGCCGGTCGCCCGGCGGCCCCACGACCGTCACCCGTCGCGCCACCTGTGCCAGCACTCCAGCGGCGCGGGCGGTGAGGGTCTCCCCTTCGATTTCGAGCGACTGCTTGGGCCGCCCCAGCCGCCCGCTCCGCCCGCCCGCTATCAGTAGCGCGGACTCCATCAGCCCCCGATGCGGAACATCTCGACCTTGCGCGGCCGTTCGCCTTCGGGTTGCAGCGCGCGCTCTTCCGAGTAGCGGTCGCTGCGCGCGCGCCAGATGGAGGCGAGTCGCGCCCGCAATTTGTCGTCGCTCGCGCCCGCTGCCAGCAGCGCGCGCAGGTTGTGACCGTCGCTGGCGAAGAGGCAGGTGTAGAGCTGCCCGTCGGGCGCCAGACGCATCCGGTCGCAGTCGTGGCAGAAGGGGTGCGTGACCGAGGCGATGACGCCAATTTCGCCCCCGCCATCGATGTAGCGGTAGCGGCGCGCCACTTCACCGGGCCGGTCGGGAGGGACCGGTGTGAGGGGAGCTTCGGCGTCAATCATGGCGATAATCTCGTCGGCGGGCACGACCTGTTTGGGGTTCCAGCGGTTGAGGTTGCCCACGTCCATATATTCGATAAAGCGCATCACGTGCGGCGTCCCCCGGAAATGGCGCGCCAGCTCGACCACGGAGCCATCGTTGACGCCGCGGATGACGACGCAGTTGAGCTTGAGCGGGCCGAAGTCGGCGCGTTCGGCCGCCGCGATACCGTCGAGCACTCGCGCGACGTCGATGTCACGACCGTTCAGCCGCTGGTAGACCAGCGGATCGAGCGAGTCAAGGCTGATATTGAGTCGCTGGAGCCCCGCACGGCGCAGCTTTTCGGCCTGCGCAGCCAGCAGGTAGCCGTTGGTCGTGAGCGACAGGTCGTCGAGCCCCGGTATCGCAACGAGCATACGCACCAGCCGGTCGAGGTCGGCGCGCAACAGCGGCTCACCGCCGGTCAATCGCACCCGCGAGACTCCCAGCCCCACTAGTAGCCGCACCACCCGCGCCAGCTGCTCGTAGCTCAGCAGCTCTTCGCGCGCGACGAAGCATAGCTCCGGCCCGTCGGCAGGCATGCAGTAGGGGCAGCGGAAGTTGCAGCGGTCGGTGACCGAGAGGCGAAGCTGGGTGAGGGGGCGGCCGTGGAGGTCTCGTTCCGGTTGCGATGCGGGCATTGTCAGTCCGCCTGCGCTGCGACCGTATTGGCCATCAGCATCGCGACCGTCATCGGCCCCACGCCGCCCGGCACTGGTGTCAGCGCGCCCGCCACTTCAGCCACGCCGGGCGCGCAGTCACCGACCAGCCCGCTTTCGGTGCGGTTGACGCCGACGTCGACGACCGTCGCGCCGGGGCGCACCATTTCGGGGGTGACTGTATCCGGCCGGCCGGCAGCCACGACCAGCAGTTCGGCCTGCCGGGTGTGGTGCGCCAGGTCCGGCGTCGCGGTGTGGCAGACCGTCACGGTAGCATTCGCCTGCGTTAGCATTACGGCGAGCGGCTTGCCGACAATATTGCTGCGGCCGACAATCACGGCGGGCTTTCCCGCCGGCGAATGGCCGCTGCGCTCGAGCAGCTCCATGATGCCGGCGGGCGTGCAGGGGCGCAAGCCCGGTTCGCCGCGCAGCAGCTTCCCGAGGTTCTCGGGATGAAAGCCGTCGACGTCGCGCGCTGGCGCGATGCGCGCCAGCGCCGGTTCCAGTCCGTCAGGGAGCGGCAGCTGGACGATGATTCCATGCTCGCTGGAGTTGAGCCGCTCGACGAGCGCTTCGAGTTCCCCGAGGCTGGTCCCGGCCGGCAGGTGGTAGTGCGCCAGCTCAATCCCGACCCGTTCCGCGGCGCGCGACTTGGCGCGAATGTAGCTGGTCGAGGCGGGGTCGTCGCCCACCTGCACCACCGCCAGCCGCGGCGCGCTGTCGAGTCGGGCGACGCGCGCCTGCAGCTCGCTCTCGATGGCGGCTGCGACAGCCCGCCCGTCGATGATTGCGGCGCTCATTCGTCCCCCAGCGGGTCGAGCGTGTAGAGGCAGACTTCGACGCGCGGCGCGTCGCCTTGGGCGGCGCGCCGCTTGCGGACGACCAGCTCGGCGACCTGTCCGTCGTCGTGGTAGAGCACCCCGCTGAGCCCGTCCTTGACCGCCTTGGCGAGGTTGTCGGCGTCGGGGCGCTTGTCGTGGTGCTCTTCCAGCCGCGGGACGCGCTTGCGCCACTTGCTTTTGGGGCAGGGAAAGTAGGCCACTACCCGCAGGCCGAGCGGTCCCTCAAACAACCCGGCCACGCCAGCCTCCTCGCGGGCGCGCTGCGCCACGTAGGCGATATCGGCCTTGTAAACCTTCGACGCCTGTGGGTCGGTCGCCACAACGTAGCTGCCCTTGCGGTAGAACCGCGGCCGCCCCTGCGCGACCGGCTTACCGGGGATAGTGAACTCGATGCGCACGTCCGCCGTAGGGGCGGGGGGATTAGGACTTTCCCGCCGTATCCCTTAATTACGAGAGCAGCAGCGGTGCGCCAATGCGAGTCGCAGTGTTGCACGAGGACCGTTGCCAGCCCAAGCGCTGCATGAACGAATGCTACAATTTCTGCCCGCCGGTGCGCAACGGGGTCGAAGTCATCACCTGGCGCGAGGATGACAAGCCGCTGGTTTCCGAACCGCTCTGCATCGGTTGCGGTATTTGTATTCACAAGTGCCCACACGACGCGCTCACGATTATCAATCTCCCGGAAGGCGACGAGCGCGAGACGACCCATCGCTACGGACAGAACGACTTCCGGCTCTTCCGGCTACCGTTGCTGAAGGAGGGACAGGTGGTCGGCCTGCTCGGTGCCAACGGTACCGGCAAGACCACTGCCATCTCGCTGCTGGCGGGCGAGCTGGTGCCTAACTTGGGTGACTGGGAGCAGGCTGGTGACTGGTCGGTAGTGCTGGAGCACTTCGCCGGGACCGAGCTGCACGCCCACTTTGCGGCGCTGGTGGACGGTAGCGCCAGCGTGGCGCTCAAGCCGCAGTATGTGGACCAGATTCCGAAGCGTTTCGGGGGCACGCTGCGCGAATTACTGGCGCGGGTGGCGGATGATGCTCGGGTCACCGAGATCGTCGCCGAACTGGGTTTGACTGGCCTCGACCAGCCGCTGGCGAAACTCTCAGGCGGTGAGCTGCAGAAGGGCGCCATCGCCGCGACGCTGCTGAAGGAAGCCGAGCTCTACTTCTTCGACGAGCCCTGCTCCTACCTCGACATCGAGCAGCGGCTGCTGGTGGCGCAGCGCATCGCCGAACTCGGCGCCACGAAATCAGTCGTGGTTATCGAGCACGACCTCGCCATCCTGGACTACGTTACCAAGCAGCTGCACCTGCTCTACGGCGAGCCGAACGCCTATGGCATCGTCTCGCAGCCGCTGGGAGTCCGCCACGGCATCAACAGCTACCTCGAGGGCGAATTGCGCGAGGAGAACGTACGGCTGCGCGACAGCCGCATCGAGTTCATGGCGCATCCGCCGCGGACCGGCTGGGACGCTGACCCGCTCGTTAGCTGGCCGGAACTGGAGAAGCAGCGCGGCAGCTTCAACCTCAAGGTAACCGCGGGCGAAATCCTGTTGGGGCAGGTGCTGGGTGTTGTGGGTGGCAACGCCACTGGAAAAACTACCTTCGTACGTATGCTGGCGGGAGACCTTGCGCCCGATACCGGGAAAGTTGAGCTTGCGCTACAGGTTTCCTACAAGCCGCAATACATTACACCGCAGTTGGACGTGCTGGTGGAGGAGCTGTTGCGCTCGACGGAAGGTTTCGACGAGCACTTTTTAAACACGGAATTGATGAATCCGCTTGCGCTAGAAACCCTGATGCGGCAGGACCTCGAGTCGCTCTCCGGGGGCGAATTGCAGCGCGTCGCGATAGCTGAATGCTTGCTGCGCGAGGCCGACCTGTACCTGTTTGACGAGCCTTCGGCCTACCTCGACGCGAACCAGCGTATGGTCGCGGCGCGCACCATCCGGCGCTGCATGGAGCGCCGCACCGCCTCGGCACTAGTGGTCGACCACGACGTCTACTTCATCGACTACGTTTCTGACGGCCTGCTCTGCTTCTCCGGCACGCCGGGGGAGCGTGGCCTGGCGGAGGGTCCGTTCAGGATGCGTGCCGGGATGAACCACTTCCTGAAGCGGCTGGGCGTCACTTTCAGGCGAGACCGGAATACCAATCGCCCGCGTATCAACAAGCCCGGCTCGCGGCTCGACCGGTCACAGAAGGCGGCTGGCGAATACTACTACTCCAGTTGAGGCTGTACTCTTATCAGCCAGTCGCAATGCGCCGGCGTGCTTCCAGAACTGGCTAGTGGGTTTACTCGAGCCTACACGAGCCTCATCCTGCGTAGCCCGTCACTGACGGTACTGCTGCTCGTGCTGGTGACGCTGCTGCTGCTCAAGCCCGCGCTGACTTTCGAGCAGAACATGACTCGCGATATCGAGGTCTACCTTCCCGAAGGCGAGGAGTCGACTGACCTGCTGCTCGAGGTGCGGAAGGACTGGGCCACCGACATAATAATAATCTATATCGAGACCCGCAACGCGAACGACCCCGAGCGGTTCAACGACCACGTAATCCATAACATCACCTACGTCCCGACTCTCAAAGAAATTGCGCGTCTGGAACAGTTGATTGACCCGTATGGCCAGTCGAT
>CAUZDT010000012.1:0-26727 GCA_963578705.1 Candidatus Thalassarchaeaceae archaeon | reverse complement strand
CTCGTGCGGGTTGAACTTGATTGTCGGCTCCGCGGCTGCCGCAAACGGCAGCAGCAGCGCGACCGCCAGTGCAGCGAGCAGGGCGGTCGCGCCCCGGCTACGGCTGCCGCCACTTGTTCCATACCCAGCCATATGGTCGACTGCGGCGACCGATATTTAAGCCATTTTCGAAAAAATATTTTGAAGGTTCAGCGGTCGCCGCCCCACAGCCGCCACGCGCCGAAGAGCGCCGGCAGCGCCACCGGCAGTGAATACGGCAGCGTCGGGAGCGAGAGCAGCGCCATCAGCAGGCACCACGCGCGCGCCCCGATCGCGTCGCCCCCCTGCAACCGCCACGCCAGCCGCAGTCCCGCTAGGCCACAGACCAGGATTACGACCGCCCAACTCGACGGCAGTCCGGTCGTGACCGGCGACTCCCCAGCGGGCGCCAGCAGCAGCCCCAGCCCGATGAATAGCAGCGCCACCGCCGCGCTGGCGACGGCGACCACGGCGGGGAAATCGCCGCTGGCGGATGGGGAAGCGTCGTCGGGGCCCACGGTAGCCGAGTTGCGCCAACGTTAATACCCTGCTGCGGGTGCCGCAGCTCCCGCGCAGAAATGTCCGAAGCCGTCGATATTGCACCCGCCACAGGCCGGCTGGGAGTGCTGCTGCCGGGGCTGGGCGCGGTCTCGACCACCTTCATCGCTGGCGTGCTGGCGCTGCGAAAGGGGCTGGCGCAGCCGATTGGCTCGCTGACGCAGCTGGGGGTGGTGCGGCTCGGCAAGCGCACCGACCACCGCGAAGTCCCGGTCCGCGACCTCGTGCCGCTCGCGCAGCCCGACCGGCTGGTGTTCGGCGGCTGGGACATCTTTCCCGACGACGTCTACGCCGCCGCATGCAAGGCGGGCGTGCTCGAGTGCGAGCTGCTCGACCAGCTGCGGCCGGAGCTCGAGGCGATTACGCCGATGCAAGCGGTCTTCGAGAAACGCTTCGTCAGGAATCTGGACGGCGCGCACGTCAAAGCCGAAACGGGCCACCGCGCATGCATCGAGGCGCTGCGTGCCGACATCCGCGAATTCCGCAGGGCGCACAAGCTGGAGCGGGCGGTGATGGTCTGGTGCGGCTCGACCGAGGTCTACCAGCCGGCGGAGGGCGACATATTCGAGTCGCCCGACGCATTCGAGGCGGCGCTGGACAGCGA
Source organism: Candidatus Thalassarchaeaceae archaeon (assembly GCA_963578705.1). Lineage (GTDB taxonomy): Archaea > Thermoplasmatota > Poseidoniia > MGIII > CG-Epi1 > UBA8886. Next base: position 25,547 of record CAUZDT010000012.1, on the reverse strand, counting down.
CCATCCCGCGATTGCGCCGTCGGTGCTCTACGCGTATGCCGCGATTCGCGAAGGCGTGCCCTACGCCAACGGCGCGCCAAACCTGTCGGTCGACTTCCCGGCGATGTATGCGCTGGCGCGCGAGGCGGGGGTGCCGATTGCGGGCAAGGACTTCAAGACCGGGCAGACGCTGATGAAGACCATCTTGGCGCCGGGGCTGAAGGCGCGGCTGCTCGGCATCGACGGCTGGTTCTCGACCAACATTCTGGGCAACCGCGACGGCAAGGTGCTCGACGACCCGGAGAGCTTCCGCTCGAAGGAGGTCTCCAAGCTGGGGGTGCTGGAGCAGATGCTCGAGCCTGAGAAATTCCCCGAGCTGTACGGCAACCTGTACCACAAGGTGCGCATCAACTACTACCCGCCGCGCGGCGACAACAAGGAGGGCTGGGACAACATCGACATCCGTGGATGGCTCGGCTACCCGATGCAGATAAAAGTCGATTTCCTCTGCCGCGACTCAATCCTTGCCGCCCCCATCGTGCTTGACCTAGCGCTGTTCCTCGACCTCGCCCAGCGCGCGAAAATGGGCGGCATCCAGGAGTGGCTCTCGTTCTACTTCAAGTCGCCCATGACCAAGCCGGGGCTGCCGCCGATGCATGACCTGTTCGCGCAGAAGGTGAAGCTGGAGAATACGCTGCGGCACCTGATGGGCGAGACACTGATAACGCACCTCGGGCTGGACTATTACGAGGACGAATGACCACTCCCGCCTACTTCACTCGCTGGCGTACCATCTACCAGACCGCCAATCCGCTGCCTGGCGCCCCGCTCGACCCTGTCAGCCGCTGGATGCTAATCACGCGGGCGTGCGTGTTCAACATGACGCTCTTCTCGGGGCTCGTCGGGGTGATGCTGGCGGCGCAATTGGGGCCGGGGGTGGTCGCGCCGTTCGATGCGGTGCTGGTCGTCGTTGGGTTGCTGCTGGCGCACGCCGGCAACAACATGGTCAACGACTACTTCGACACGCTGCACGGCGTCGATACCGCTGACTACCCGCGCGCCAACTACGCGCCGCACCCGCTGATGCACGGGCTCGTGAGCAAGCCGGGGCTGATTGCCGCCATTTTCACCTACTACCTTGCGGATTTGATGATAGCGGGCTGGTTTGCGCAGAAAATCGGCGTCATCATCTGGTATTTCGTGCTGGTCGGCTTCGCGATTTCGGTGCTCTACGTCGCCAAACCGCTGCGGCTCAAGTCGCTCGGGCTCGGGGAGTTCGCCATCTTCCTAGTGTGGGGGCCACTGATGGTTGGCGGCGCTTTCTGGGCGCTCGCCGGCAACGTCGCGACCGAAGCGCAATTGCAGCAGGCGATGCTGGTCTCAGTGCCGTATGGCCTGACGGTGATGGCGGTCGTGATGGGCAAGCACATGGACAAGCACGACGACGATACGCGCAAGCGCATCCACACGCTGCCGGTGCTGCTCGGCCTCGCCGGTGCAGCGCGGCTGACGCAGCTGCTCATCTGGGCCTTCTTCCCGATTTGTTTCTGGCTGGCGCTGCCGGCCGACGGCCCGCTAGTCGGCGGCGGCGGCCATCCCTTCATGGCGTTACCACTGCTGGCGCTGCCGCGCGCGATGCTCTGCGTCCGCCGGCTGGGCGAACCTGTTCCGGCGACTCCGCAGGAAGCGTTCCGGATTGCGTTCGACGCGATGCCACCCGAGATGACGAAAGGGCGCACGCCCGACGACCCGCCTGACGAATACCCGCTCTGGCCGCTCTGGTATGTGGCGTGGGCGTTCCACTTCGTCAAGCTAGGCGGGCTGCTCTTCACGCTGGGGCTGGTGGTCGACACGCTCTGGCTGCGCGGCGCGCTGCCGTTCTAATACCGCCGGCGCTCAGGCCGCGTGGAGGCGATAATCCTTGTCGGCGGCTTCGGGACGCGGCTGCGGCCGCTGACGCTCGCGACGCCCAAGGCACTGCTGCCGCTCACCAACGTGCCGATGCTCGAGCGGCTGGTGCACAGCCTGCCGGAGCGCGTCACGAAGGTGGCGCTGGCGGTGCATCATCAGGCCGACGCGATTGCGGCGCATTTCGCCGCAATCGATTGCGGACGCAAGGTCATTACCGTGCCCGAGACGGAGCCGCTCGGGACCGGCGGTGCGATGCGCAACTGCCGCGAGCACATCACAGGAACGGCGCTGGTCTTCAACGGCGACATCGTCTCGTCGCTCGACATCGAGGCGATGCTGAAACAGCATCGCGCGACCGGCGCGCTCGGGACGCTGGCGCTGTGGGAGGTCGACGACCCGAGCCGCTACGGCGTGGCGGAGCTGGACGGCAACGCGATTGTCGGCTTCCAGGAGAAGCCGGCGGCGGGCGAGGAGAAATCGCGGCTGATTAACGCCGGGACATACCTGCTCGAGCCGCAGGTGCTCGAAATGATTCCCGCCGGCCACAAAGTCTCGGTCGAGCGCGAAATCTTCACGCAGCTGGCTGGCGCGGGGCTGCACGGCTTCCCCTTCGCAGGCAGCTGGATTGACGCCGGGACACCCGAGAGCTATCTCGCGGCGAACGCGATGTTGCTGGAGCGCGAGGCGACCGCGGCGCATCCCGGCGCGAGCGTGCGTGGCAACGCGCTCATCGCAGAGGACGCCGAAATCGCGAGCAGCATCGTCGGTCCCGACACGGTCATCGGCCCCGGAGTGTCGCTTGACAGGTGCGTCGTGCGCCGTTCGGTGCTCCTCGCCGGAGCCAGCGCAACCGGTGCGATCATCGAGGACTGCATTCTCGGCCCCGGCGTCGCTGTCGGGGACGACTGCAGCCGGATGATGCTGGCGGCGGAAGGCGAGCTGCGGTTCTAGCGCGGCTCCATTTCTATAAAGGGGCCGCAAGTGGAGCGGTATGAAGCTTGAGTTCGACGATGGGGAGCTAGCAGGGATTGCGACCGACGCGCTGGCGGTGCCGGTTTTCAGCGAATCGGAGCCAGACGCGGTCGGCATGCTGGTCACGCCGCTGCGCGACGCGAGCGAGCTGAAGGGCAAGGTGGGTGAGCTGACGCTGCTGCATTCCCCGGATGGCTTTGCAGCACGGCGGCTGCTGCTGGTTGGCTGCGGTGACGACTGGACGACCGAGGCGGCGTTTGCCTTTGGCGGGCAGGCGGTGCGCGCTGCCGAATCACGTGGCTACCGCCGGCTGGCGCTGGCGCTGGAGGGCGACGCGCGCAGCGCGGTCGCCGGCGCGGTGGCGGGCGGCTTCGGGCTGCGGCGATACCGGCTCGAGCCGGGCGACAGCGCGCTGGAAGCGCTGGTCGTCTGCGGCCCGCGTGACGGCGCCGAAGCGGGCTTCGTCGTTGGGGAGTGCGCCAACCTGGCGCGCGAACTGGCGTGCCTGCCAGCCAACGAGCTCGGCCCCGAGGAGTTCGCCGCGCGCGCGGCGGCCGACGGACCGGTGCATGGCCTTACGGTAACGGTGATGGGCGAAGCGGAGCTGCGCGCGATGGGCGCCGGCGCGCTCTGCTCGGTCGCCGACGGGTCGGCGCGGCCGCCACAGCTGGTGCGGCTCGACTGGTCACCTGATGGGGTTCCGAAGAAGCCGCACCTGTGGCTGGTCGGCAAGGGGATTACGTTCGACACCGGCGGGATTTCAATCAAGCCGTCGAAGAACATGCAGAAGATGAAGTATGACATGTCGGGCGCCGCCTGCATGTATGGCGCAATCACCGCTATCGCGCGGCTCGGGGTCCCGCTGCGCGTTACCGGATTGCTGACGCTGGCGGAGAACATGCCGTCGGGGACCGCGACGCGGCCGGGCGACATCGTCCGCGCGATGAATGGCAAGCACATCGAGGTCGACAACACCGACGCCGAGGGGCGCCTGGTGCTGGCTGACGCGCTCTGCTACGCCGTCGCCGAAGGGGCGACACACATCATCGACTCGGCGACGCTCACCGGCGCGGTCACCTACGCGCTCGGCTCGACCCGCGCGGCGGTGATGACAAACGACGACGCACTCGCAGGGCGCGTGATGGCGGCGGGCGACGTGGCGGGCGAGCGCTACTGGCAGCTGCCAATGGACGCTGAATACGGCAAGCTGATGAAGGGCGAGCTGGCCGACCTGAAGAACGTCTCCGGCACCCCCGAGGCGGGGACCGTCACGGCGGCCAAGTTTCTGGAGGAGTTTGTCGACGGCACTCCCTGGGTGCATCTCGACATTGCCGGCACCGCCTGGGATAACAAGGGCAAGCCGCACCTGCGCAAGGGCCCCACAGGAATCACCGTCCGCACGCTGGTGCAGCTGGCCGAAACGTGGGCCGCCGAGGCGCGCTGAACCGCGATGGCGCTGTGCATTCTCCAGCGCGCGGTCGGCCCGCTGCAGATGAACACGACGCTCGCCGTCGCGGACGGCGAAGCCATCCTATTCGACCCCGGAGCAGAATGGTCGCGCATCCGGGCGATGCTCGACGAAACCGACGTCCCCGTCAGGCGACTCGTTGCCACACATGGCCATCTCGACCACGTCGGCGTCGCGGCGCAGGCGGTCGCTGAACTGGGGCTGTCGCTGGAGTGCCACCCGCTCTGCGCCGACTGGCTCGCTAACCTTGACGGGCAGGCGCGGATGTTCGGGATGCCCGTCCCCGAGCCGGTCGAGCCGGGCGGCTTCCTGAACGAGGGTGACACACTCGCGGTCGGCGACATGGAATTCGAGGTGCTGCACTGCCCCGGCCACAGCCCCGATTCGCTCTGCTTCTTCGCGCCCGCCAGCGGTGCGCCCGCTGCCGCCGACTACACGCCGCCGATGCTGGTGGGCGGCGACGTGCTCTTCCGCGACTCGGTCGGGCGCACTGATTTCATCGGCGGTGACAGCGTGCAGCTGATGGCGTCCATCCACGACAAGCTGATGGCGCTGCCCGACGAGACGCTCGTCTTCCCGGGCCACGGTCCGCAGACGACCATTGGCCGCGAGCGCGAGAAAAACCCGTTCGTGACGGGAAGGCTGCGGCTCGCCTGAGGGGGACGCCGGGCTACACCGGCCGCCGTATCCAGAGCGCGAAGCCACCCAGCCCGCCGAGCAGCGACGCGGCACCGATGGCGAGCAGCACGCGGCCACCGCTCCAGAGGCTGGCGTCGCCGCCGGCAGGCGCCGGCGCGCGCTCATCGAGCAGCACGACGCTGGCGGAGTCAATCGGCGACATCCGGTCAGGCGCCGCGACGAGGCGCGCCGCGAGCGTCTGGTTGCCCTTCGCCACTTCGGGCGGGACGCGGATTTTCCAGAACGTCCAGTCGCCTTGCGGGGACGTGTCGGTAGCGGGATACCAGCCCGAGGCGCCGAAGCGCACTTCGACGCCACCGGCAACGGGGGAGCCGCCGGAATCGGCGCCCCCGTAGAGCCAGGAACCGTTGTGGATTTCGGGCTTGACTTCGACGTCAGTGCCGTTCACCGTCTCATAGCGCGGCGGGATGTTCCAGGCGACCTGCAGGAACGGGTCAACCTGCCCCGCCACTTCGACGAAGGTGCGGGGGTCCGCCTGCCCGTAGCCGTATTCGTTGTCGGGCCGCGTCTCGAGCAGCGAGCAGTCGTTGGTGTAGAGGTCGCTGTCGTCGAGGATTTCGCGCTCGATGGAGTAGCCGGCGATGATGGTCTCCTTGACTTCGACCGGGCTCAGGTCGGGGTTCGCTTCGAGCGTCAGCGCGACGATGCCCGCCATCAGCGGCGTCGCCATGCTAGTGCCGGATTTCGAGGTGTAGCCCGTTCCCGTCCCCTTGTTGGGCGCCATGATGTTCGAGCCGATCGTCGCGACGTCCGGCTTGACGCGGCCGTCGGATGTGTAGCCGCGGCTGCTGTAGACCGCCAACGAGAGGTCCTTGTCAAGCGCGGCGACGGTTATCGGCAGCCGCGCATCGCCCGGCGAGTCTATCGTGTTGCAGCCCGCGACGGTCGCGGCGCCGAACTCGTTGCCCGCCGAGAGCGTCACGACGAGGCCGGACTCGACCGCCGCATCGACCGCCTGGCTCCAGGCCGAGCGGCCGTCGTTGTCGATGTGGAACTCCACCTGCTGTTCGCCGAGACTGGAGGTCATGACGCGGATGCCGAAACGGTCCTGGTTGGCCATCGTCCACTCGATGCCGCGGATGATATCTTCGATGTCGCCCGAGCAGCAGACGAGCACGTTCGCCAGATTCGCCTGCGGCGCGACGCCGACGTAGCGGCTGCCGTCAGGTGCGGTGTCGCCGTCGCCGGTGCCGGCAGTGATACCTGCGACGTGGGTGCCATGGGTGCCACTGTCTTCCGACAGGCGACCATCATATTCCTGATCGTCATAGGCGTTGTAGTAGACCAGGATTTTCGGGTCGTCGGTGAGAGGATTATCGTCCTGGTCGTCGAGCCCGGCGTGCAGGCCGTCGACGCCGGTGTCGACAATCGCGACGGTGATACCGGCACCGTCGAAGCCCAGCTCCCACGCCAGGTTGACCCCCATCGCCGGCACTGCTTCGTTCATCTGCGGCTCCCCCTTGCCAATATCGTCGAGCATCACGACGCCGGACCACTCCACCACGACGGGGACCAGCGACCGCGGCATGGTTGTCCCGAGCAGGTCCAGATATTGCGCGCGGAAGGTCACGGTCGCGCCCGCCGCTTCAAGTCGCGCAACGTCGCCGTCATCGGGACGGTGGTCGTAGCGCACGAAAACGCGCGCTTCGTCCGGCGCGAAAAAGCGGTCACCCTGCACCAGCTTCCACTCCAGCAGGTCGCTGATGCCATCGCGGTCCGCGTCGCGCGAATAGATCTCCCACCAGGGCCGCTCCGCCGCGTCAGCGGGCGGAACCGCGAGCGTCGGCAACGCCGAGAAAAGCAGTAGCGCCGCCAGTAGGGGCACGCGGGTATCCATGGGCCGGCAGGGTCGCAGAATAATAATAGTTGCTCCCCACCGCTTTAATATTGGCGGAAGCTGGCGCGCTCGATGGACTGGGACGTAATCGTAGTGGGCGCGGGGCCGGGCGGGTCGACCGCCGCGCGGTTCGCCGCCGAGGGAGGCGCGCGGACGCTGCTGCTCGAGAAGCGCAGCGAAATCGGCGTCCCCGTGCGGTGCGGCGAGGGCATCGCCCCGCGCTGGCTCGAGATGGTCGGCGTCGTGGTTGAGGGCGACTGGGTCCTCAACCGCGTCCGCGGCGCGCGCATCTATTCGCCGAACGGCACCTGCCTTACCATCGACGATGATAATCTCGGCACCGAAGTCGGCGCAGTCATCTCGCGCACCGGGCTCGACCAGCATCTCGCCCAGCTGGCGGCCGACGCTGGCGCCGAGGTGCGCACCGGCGTGACCGTCACCGGGCTGCTGCGCGACGGCAAGGCTGTCACGGGCGTGCGGCTGCGCCATTCCGACGGCTCCAGCGAGGAATTGCCTTGCGGGGTGGTGATTGGCGCCGACGGGTTCGAGTCGCAGGTGGGGCGCTGGGCGGGGCTGCCGACCCACCGCAAGCCGGCCGACATGTGCGGCGCGCTGCAATACACGATGGTCGACCTGGATATCGACCACACCTACTGCGAATTCTACCTTGCCAAAGGGTCGAAGGGGGCCTACATCTGGTCATTCCCCAAGACGGCCAGCGAGTCCAACGTCGGCATCGGCTGCATGCTCTCACGGGTGAAGCAGCCGGGCGAAATCAAGGCGCTGCTCGACTCGTTCATCGCCGAGCATCCCGACTTCTCCCAGGGCAGGATTATCGACACCATCGCCGGCGGCGTCTCGCTCTCAGAGCCACTCGAGCAGACTGCCGCGGCGGGGGTAATGCTGGTCGGCGACGCGGCGCGGCACATCGACGCCATCACCGGCGGCGGCGTCGCGAACGCCTGCCTTTCGGGCCGGCAAGCAGGGCGCGTCGCTGTCGCCGCGACGGAGGCGGACGACTTCAGCGACGAGTTCCTGCAAGCGTATGACCGGGGCTGGCGCGAGGAGATGGAGGACCGGCTCTACCACTCCTACATTGCGAAGACGAAGCTGACTGAAGTCGAGCCGGAAATGATTGATGCCGTCGTCACCACGATGGTCAAGGTGGGCGTTGACGAGCCGACGGTGCAGGGCATCCTAGAAGTGCTGGAAGAGCACCACCCCGAAATCCTGGAAAAGGTCGGCGCGATGCTGTGAAGGCGCTCGTCGCGGGCGACCGGCCGCTGCCCGCTGATATCGCGAAACTGGCGCGCGACGCGCTGGTCGTCGGCGCTGACGGCGGCGGCGAGCGACTGCTCGCCGCCGCCATTCAACCAGATGCGGTCGTTGGCGATATGGATTCGCTCTCCGCTGCCGCTCAGGAAAAACTGGCCAACCGACTGGTGCGCGACGACGACCCCGGCCGCTCCGACCTGGAGAAGGCGGTCGCATGGGTCCGGGCGCAGGGTGCCGACGAAATCATGGTCGTCAGCTGGAGCGGCGGGAGGCTCGACCACACACTGGCGGCGCTGGCGCTCGCCTTCGAGGACGTTGCGCTCCATGACGACCGCTTCCGCGTCACCGCCGTCACCGGCAACGCCGAATTCGCCGCGGAGCCGGGGACGCTCTTCTCGCTGCTGGCACTGCCCCGGGCAACGGTCTCGGTGAGCGGCGCGCGCTGGGAGCTGGCGCGCAAAACGCTCGCGATGGGCGCGCGCGGGCTGCACAACGAGGTTGGCGCAGGCGGCCGCGTGCGGGTCGAATGCCACGCGGGGAAGCTGCTACTGCTCGAGGGCAATTTCCGGGCGCTTCACGACTGACTCGCTTTATTTACTGGTCATTGGAGCCGAGCGCCAGCGAACCGCCCACCGTGACGACGCCTGAACCGACCAGCGCCGAGAGGAAAACGCCAAGGTTGGCGAGCCCCCACTCGTTGGTCGGCGACGTCAGGTAGCCGATACCGGTCGCCACGTCGGCGGTCGCGGCACCGTAAGCGACGACCGATAGCAGCCCGGCAACGGCGCCCGCCAGCGCCGCCTGCGGGACGACGCGGTCCCAGAGCGAGAGCAGCACCGGCAGCACCGTCGCGGTCGCAAGCAGGTCGGCGAAGAGGAATATGGCAAACACCGACGCGGCCTGCATCTCGAGCGCCAGCCAGATGGCGGGCAGGATGAGCAGCAGCGACACCTGCCGCGCCTGCGCCAGTGTCAGTCGCTGGTCGGAGAGGTCCTGCGAAATCGATGCGACAATCGCGTTCTGCAAGGTGTCGACGCTGGAGCAGACCAGCGCCACTCCCAGCACGACGAAGAATGCCAGCAGCAGCGCCGGATAGCCAGCGAGCAGGTAGAAGAACGCCGCCGACGGGTCTTCGACGGCGCCATCGCCCGCGACGACGGTGCCGAGAAATCCCATCACCAGCACCGCCACGAAGCAGAGGCCCGCCGCGAGGAAGGCGCCGTGCCGCAGCGCGTCGTCGTCGCGCGAAGCCCATGTGCGCTGCCAGTTCCCCTGCGAGAACATCTCGGCAGCGGTAATCGCGATGAGCAGCGCCAGCCCGCTCTTGAGCGTCTCGGTGCTGGTGAAAGTGATGCTGCCGATGCTCCAGTCGTCTTCGGGGTTGAACGCCGCCGCGCGGTCCCACAGGTCGCGCGGACCTTCGCCCAGCATCAGCAGCACCATCACCAACAACAGCCAGATGATGAACCAGGCCTGAATGCGGTCGGTCCCCAGCGAGGCCGGCAGCCCCCCGTAGGCGGTGTAGGCTGCTGTCACCGCCGCAACGGCGAGTATCGGGATAATCGGTTCGACGCCGGCGAGGACGTGCAGTGCCTTGCCGATGGCGGTAAATTCCGCGAAAAGGAAGGTGAACATATAGAGCACGGCGATGCAGCCGACATAGAACTGCATCTGCCGCCCCAGTCGCATGCGGACGTAATCCGCGAGCGTGATGCCGTCGGGCAGCCGCTCGCGCACCATTGGGCCCAGCCGCGCCAGCAGCAGGAACGGCGTCGCCGCCGAGAGCGCGTAGGCGAAGACGTCGTAGAAGCCGGCATAGTAGCCCACTTCCGACGGGCTGAATAGCAGCCAGATGCCCATCCCCGATGCGAAGAGCGAGAGGCCGATGACCTGCCACGGCTGGGTTCCGCGCGCAGAGAGAAAGTAGTCGCGGTCGAATTGCCGCTCGCGGCCCGCCTGCCACCCGATGTAGCCGAAGAAACCGAGCGTCGCCAGCATCAGCAGCAGCGCGAAGCCGCTGCTCATGCTGCCAGCTCCGCCGCGACGGCCAGCGCTTCAACCTGCGTCGCCACTTCGTCGAGCGTGTCGCCGTGCAGGTAGAGCGCCGGCTCCCAACCGATGGCGCCTTCATCGACCAGCGCTGGCGCGAGTCCCCCGCCCGGCAGCTCGAGGCGCTCGCCCTTGCGCACCAGCCGCGCCAGCCGGATTCCGGCGCGCGGCAGCGCGTCTTCGACGACCGCGTCCCAGCGCAGGTTGACTATCGCCTTGCGGGCGGGCATCCGCTGGCGCAGCAGCAGTAGCAGCTCGGCGAGATGGTGCGACGCGCCGAACTCGGCCGGCGCGAGTGGACGCGCTTTGCCAGCGACCGGCGTCAGCCGGCCCGGGAAGGCGGCGATGCCGTCCGCCGCTTTCGCTTCGGGCAGCGCGCACGCCAGATTGCAGCGCACTTCGGGCGAGAGGTGCGCCAGCAGCGGCGAGAGCCGCTTGCGCACCCGCACCAGGTCGGCCAGCACCGCTTCGCGCGCGCCCCCCGAAGGGAGCCGGATTGTCAGCGGCTCGCCGTCGAGCAGTAGCGCCAGCGCCCACTCGCGCACCGCACCGTCGCGCAACGCCCCCGCCAGGCGACGCGCAGCCTGCTGCAGGTCGCTCTCGGTGGGGTCCGGCAGCGGTGTCGGCATCCCGGCGAGGTAGTTGCCCGCCATGACTTGCGAGACGCCGAGGGCGCGGCCGAGTTGCGCCTGCGTCCACTTCTCGCGCGCGAGCAGCCGGCAGGTGCGGCCGCGCAATTCCTTGAGCAGGTTTCCGTTCAGTTCGGTCGGTATCATATTAACCGCTTATCAAATTCCAGAAGCAGTTTATAGGTATATCGGCGGTGCAACGGTTATTAGCCGAGGCGGGCTGCCAGCGCGAGGCATGGACGACATCCCGATTCCCCGACAGACGCTGGAAGCGATGCTCGCGCAGACCGGCTTCGACAGCGGGCGGCTCGCCATCCGCGAGGTGAACCGACTGGCGAGCCTGCTCGAGGCGGAGACCGGCATCAAGTTCGTGCGCATGGAGTTCGGCGTCCCCAACATCCCCCCACCCCCGCAGGCGGCTGCCGCGGAGCGCGAGGCGCTCGAGGCGGGGGCGCACGGCGCATACCCCCCCTTCGATGGTATCCCACGGCTGAAGCGCGCCGGCGCGCGCTTCCTGAAGGCGTTCCTTGACCTGGAGGTCAGCGAGGAGTGCGTCGTCGCCACCTGCGGCTCAATGCAGGGCGGCTTCGTCGCGCAGGCGCTCGCGGCGCGGATGTATCCCGGGCGCGAAACCATCCTGTTTCTCGACCCCACCTTCCCGGTCAGCCAGCTGCAGGCGCGCTTCCTGGGACTGCCGCGCGACGGGCTCGAGCTGGGCGACCTGCGCGGCGACGCTTTGCTCGCTGCGCTCGAGGCGCGACTCGAGCGCGGCGACATCAGCGGCGTCTTCTGGTCGTCACCCAACAACCCCAGCTGGGCCTGCCTGACCCAGGCGGAGCTGGAGGGCCTCGCCCGCCTGTGCGACGCGCACGGCGCGCTCGCCATCGAGGACCAGGCGTATCTCGGGATGGACTTCCGCGAGGATTATTCGCAGCCGGGCGAGCCGCCCTTCGTCCCTACCGTCGGGCGTTACGGGAAGAACTGGGTGCTGCTGCTTTCGTCGTCCAAGGCGTTCTCGTATCCCGGCCAGCGCTGTGCGCTGGCCGTCATCTCGCCGGGGTTGCGCGAACGCGAATTCCCCGCGCTCGAGGAGAGCTGCGGCACCGCCCAGTTCGGCCACGCCTTCGCGCACGGCGGGCTCTACGTCACGACGTCCGGTGCGTCGCACACCGCGCAGCACGGGCTGGCGGCGATGCTCGAGGCGGCCAGCGACGGCGAGCTGGACTTCGTCGCGCGGACGCGGGAGTATGGCGAACGCGCCCGCCACCTGCGGAAGATGTTCCTGGGCACCGGCTTCGAGCTGGTCTATGCTGACGACAACGGCCAGCCGATTGGCGACGGCTTCTACCTGACGCTCGACTATCCCGGGCTCGAGTCGGGGGAGCTGCTGCTCGAGCTGCTGCGCTACGGGATTTCGACCATCACGCTAAAATCGGCTGGCTCTTCACGGGACGGATTGCGGGTATGCGTGTCATTCGTCAACGAGAAAGAGTATCCAGTGCTGGAAGGGCGGCTGGCGATGTTCAGCGAGGCGAGAACGTGAGTATAGACTTCGGCGAGCTGACTTTCTCCTTCACCCCCACCCGCACGATGTTCATCGCCCGCTGCGAACTGGGCGACGAATGGCAACCGGGCGAGCTGCAGCCGTTCCAGAACCTTGAGCTCTCACCGGCGGCGTGCGTCCTGAACTATGGGCAAGGGCTCTTCGAAGGCATGAAGGCGTATCGCGCCGACGACGACCGCATCCTGCTCTTCCGGCCGGCGATGAACGCGGCGCGGCTGCGCGCCGGCTGCCGCCGGCTCTCGATGCCACCCGTTCCCGAGGAGCTGTTTCTCTCCGCGGTGCGTGATGTCGTCAGCAAAAACAGCGACTACATCCCGCCGAACGACGCTGGCGCACTCTACATCCGCCCGCTGGTGTTCGGCAGCGGCGCCATCCTGGGAGTCGCGCCGGCGCCCGAGTTCGCATTCCTGGTCTACGCGTCGCCAGTCGGCCCCTACTTCAAGGGCGGGCTGACACCCATCCGGCTGCTGGTGACGCGCGACTTCCACCGTGCCGCCCCGAAGGGGACTGGCGGCGTCAAGGCCATCGGCAACTACGCTCCCGGAATGCTGCCGAGCAGCCACGCCAAGCGCAAGGGCTACGCCGAGGTGGTCTATCTGGACGCCGTCGAGGAGCGCTACATCGAGGAGGTCGGTGCCGCCAATTTCTTCGCAATCTTCGGCGACACGCTCGTGACGCCCGCCCTGAGCGGCTCCATCCTGTCCGGCGTGACGCGTGACTCGGTGCTGCAACTGGCCGCCAAGCGTTTCGGGCTCAAGGTCGAGGAACGGGACGTCTCCATCGACGAGGCGCTCGGCGCCGACGAACTCTTCTGCTCCGGCACCGCCGCAGTCATCTCGCCCATCGGCTGCATCAACTACGAAGGCAAGAACCACCAGTTCAGCGACGGCAAAGTCGGGCCACGCACGCGCGCGCTCTACGAGGCGCTGACCGCCATCCAGCATGGCGACGCCCCCGACGAGTTCGGCTGGGTCGTCGAAGTTTAAAATCCCCGCCGGCTGGCGAGCGCCATGACCACTCCCGCGAAGCAGCTGCACCGGCGCATCAAATCCCACAAGGCCACCGTCGGCATCGTCGGACTGGGCTACGTCGGACTGCCGCTCTCACTCAGCTTCGCTCGCGCCGGCTTTCCCGTACTCGGCTTCGACACCGATTCGCAGCGCGTCGCGCAGGTCAACGACGGCGAGCAGGTGATGCGACACATTCCCCGCAAGGCGATGCGTGAACTGGCGCAGGGCGGCGAAGCAACCGCTGACTTCGCGCGGCTGGGCGAGGCGGACGCCGTGCTCATCTGCGTCCCGACCCCGCTCGACCAGCACCACCAGCCCGACATGAGCTACGTCGAGGCGGCCGCGGATGCCATTGCAGCGACGCTGCGCAAAGGGCAGCTGGTCGTGCTGGAATCGACAACCTGGCCCGGCACAACGCGCGAGCTGCTGCTGCCGCGGCTCGAAGCGAGCGGGCTCCGCGCCGGTGAAGATTTCTTCCTGGCGTACTCGCCCGAGCGCGAGGACCCCGGCAACGCGAACTACGGGATGGGCGACATCCCAAAAGTTGTTGGCGGCCACACCGATCCCTGCCGCGATATGGCAGTCGCACTCTACTCGACCGTGGTGCCGCGCACCATCCCCGTCTCTTCCCCGGAGACGGCGGAGGCGACCAAGCTGATGGAGAATATTTTCCGTGCCGTAAATATCGCCATGGTCAACGAACTGAAACTGGTGTTCGACCGCATGGGCATTAACATCTGGGAGGTGGTCGACGCCGCCGCGACCAAGCCCTTTGGCTTCATGCCCTTCTACCCCGGCCCCGGCATGGGCGGCCACTGCATCCCGGTCGACCCGTTCTATCTGGTGTGGCGCGCCAAGGAATTCAACACCACCGCGCGCTTTATCGAGCTCGCCGGTGAGCTGAACCTGGTAATGACCGAGCATGTCGGTCATCGCCTGCTCCGCGCGCTCAATGACGACGGCAGGGCGATTCGTGGCAGCCGCATCCTGCTGCTTGGAGTGGCTTACAAACGCAACATTGACGACACCCGTGAGTCGCCTGCCGGGCGGCTGCTCAAGCTGCTCGAAGTCAAGGGCGCCCGCGTCAGCTATCACGACCCCTTCGTCGCCGAATACCGCGGGCGCAAATCCACCCCACTGACTGTGGAGGCGCTGCGCGAGTGCGACGCGGCGCTCGTCGTCACCGACCACGACTCCATCGACTACGCACTGGTCGGTGAACACGCACCGCTAGTAGTCGATACGCGTAACGTCATGGCTGCGCTGGGCGACGTGAAGGCGCGCGTCGTGCGCGCCTGAACTGCTATCGCGCGCCAGCAGGCAGCCGCGCCGTAACTTCAATCTCGACACAGATACGCGGGTCAACCAGCTTCGCGACAATGGCAGTCGCCGCCGGCCGCGCGACGGTGAAGCGGCGGCCGATTACCGGCACGGTACGCTCGAAATCTTTCTCATCGACCAGCATATAAATTACACGAAGCACGTCGTCCAGGCTACAGCCTGCTTCGGCCAGCGCCGCGGCGATGTTGTCGAGCGCCTGCCCTGCCTGTTCCACGACATCATCGGAAATCTCCATCGTCGCGTAGTCGAAGCCGGTCGTTCCCGAGACGAACACCCGCGACCACGGCGCGCGAGTAACTCGCGCGCCGCTCCCAGTCGGAGCCGGAGGAAATACGGCGCGTCCTGAAGCCCTGGATTGTCTCCCGGTAGGCCAGATACAGCCAAACAGATTTTAGTGACGACAGATATTTAAACAAACACTCCACCGCCAACGGCATATTCTTAATACCATCCGGCGTTCCCCCGGCGTGGACTACGGCCGCCTGACCGCAGCATACGCTGATATGGAGCAGACGCGCAGCCGACTCGAGATTGCGTCGCTGCTGGCGGAGCTGTTCCGCGACACGCCGCCGGATGAGCTGGCGGCGGTGGCGCACCTTTGTCTGGGGCAACTAGGCCCCGCCTACGATTCACGCGAGGTCGGGCTCTCCGACAAGAGCGTGCTGCGGACGCTGGCGCTTGCCAGTGGCACGCCTCTGGCGGAGCTGCAGACCACCTATGCCGAAGTGGGAGACATCGGGCTTGTCGCCGAAGAGGCGCTGGCGGCCAAGGCGCAGCAGCCGCTTTTCGGCGCGCCGCTGACCGTGGGGCGCGTGTGGGAGCGGCTGCACGCGCTCTCGCGCGAAACCGGCAGCGGCTCGCAGGAGCGCAAGTTTCGCGCGCTGGCGGAGTTGCTGCACGACGGCACCCCACAGGACGCGCGTTACATCTGCCGCACCGCGGTCGGCAAGTTGCGGCTCGGCTTCAGCCAGATGCTGTTGGTCGATGGCCTGGCGGAGGCGTTCGGCTGCCGCGAGGAACGCAGGATGGTCGAGGCGGCCTACAATCGCCACCCCGATATCGGCTGGCTGGCGCAGCGCGCCGCGGCCGATTTCGGCTCGCTGGACGCGGTGCAGGTCGAGCCGGGAATCCCGCTGCGGCCGATGCTGGGCGAGCGGCTCTCGTCGGCGGAAGCGGTGCTGGAGAAACAGGGCGGCGAGGCCTGTTTCGAGTGGAAATACGACGGCTTGCGCGTGCAGGCACACCTGCTTCCCGGCGGCACTCGGCTATTCTCGCGCAGTCTGGAAGATTTAACGCCGCAGTTCCCCGACGTGGCCGAAGCGCTCGAGCAGGCGCTGCCGGCCGGCGTGATTATCGAGGGCGAGGCACTCGCGATTGACGAGGCGGGCAACCTGTTGCCGTTCCAGGTAATCGCGCGCCGGCGCGGGCGCAAGCATGGGCTGGCGGAGAAGCTGGAGGAAATCCCGGTCGGCGTGCGCCTTTTCGATGTGCTCTACGCCGACGGGCAGGAGACACTCGACACGCCCTTCGTCACGCGGCGTGAACAACTCGAAGCGCTGTTCACGCCGTCCGACCGCGTCGCCTGCACGACGCTGCTGCGCACCGCTGACGAGGCGGAGGCGGAGCAGTTCCTGCTCGACGCGCTCGAGGGCGGTTGCGAAGGGCTGATGGCCAAGGCGCTAGACGGAGGCTACCGCGCCGGCGCGCGCGGCTGGCAGTGGATAAAATACAAGCCTGATTACCGCAGCGATCTGGCCGACACTATCGACGCCGTGGTTGTCGGTGGCTTCCATGGTCGCGGCCGGCGCGGCGGCTTTTGGGGCGCGCTGCTGATGGCGACGCGCACGCCGACCGGCTTCGAGACGGTCTGCAAGCTTGGCTCCGGCTTCAGCGACAAGGATCTGGCCGCGCTCAAGGCCCGGCTTGACCCGCTCAGGCGCTCCGAGCCGCCTGTCGGGCTGGAGTGGAATCTCAAGCCCGATGCGTGGTTTGAGCCGGAACTGGTGCTCGAGCTGCTCGGCGCCGAGATTTCGCGGTCACCCATCCACACCTGTAGTGGCGGCTACGCCGTGCGCTTCCCGCGCTACAAGCGCCAGCGCGACGATAAAACACCGGAAACCGCGACGGGGAGCGACGAAGTCGTCGCGATGTTCAAGCAGTAATGGGGCGGGGCCCGGGAGTTGAACCCGGGACGAGGGATCCACAGTCCCCCAGTTTTACCACAACTAGCCTAACCCCGCCACGCTCGCGGCGGACGGCAGGGGGCAGATAAAGCTGGCGACTACGTTGTGGGCCGGTATTCGCCCCACACCGCGCGGAGCGTATCGCAAATCTCTCCCAGCGTCGCCTCCGCCTCGACACACGTCAGGATGTGGGGCAGTAAATTGTCATCGCCATCGGCTGCCGCGCCGAGTTTCTCGAGCGGGGCGGTGACGTCGCCGCGGCTGGCGCGCAGCTGCTCCAGCGCTTGCACCTGGGCTTCGGCGACCGACGCGTCGATGGTGAGCGGCTCCGCCTCGGGGGCGTCGCCTTCAGTGTGGGCGTTGACACCGACGATGGTGCGCTCGCCGCTCTCGACCTGCTGCTGGTAGGCGAACGCCGCCTCGGCAATCTGTGCCTGCACCCATCCCTGCTCGATGGCGGGCAGCATACCGCCCTTGCCATCGATGCGCGCGATGAGCGCCTCCGCTTCCGCCGCCAGCTCATCGGTGCGTGCCTCGACAGTCCATGATCCGGCTAACGGGTCGACCATGTTGGCTACGCCGGTTTCGTGTGCGATAATCTGCTGTGTGCGCAGCGCCAGCTGCGCCGCTTTCTCCGACGGCAGGCCGAGCGCCTCGTCGAGCGCGTTGGTGTGCAGCGACTGCGTGCCGCCGAGCACGGCAGCCAGCGCCTGCACGGCAGTGCGCGTAACGTTGTTCCACGGCTGCTGCGCGCTCAGGCTCGAACCGGCGGTCTGCGTGTGGAACCGCAGGCGCAGGCTCCGCTCGTCGCGGGCGCCGAAGCGGGCGCGCATGATGTGCGCCCACAACCGTCGCGCGGCGCGGAACTTGGCGACCTCGGTAAGCAGGTCGTTGTGGCAGTTGAAGAAGAACGCCAGCCGCGGCGCAAAGTCGTCGACCGCCATTCCGCGCGCCAGCGCCGCCTCGACGTAGGCGATGCCGTCGGCGAGTGTGAACGCCAGCTCCTGCACTGCGGTCGAGCCCGCTTCGCGGATATGGTAGCCCGAGACGGAAATCGTGTTCCACTGCGGCGTCTCGTCATGGCACCACGCCATCAGGTCGGTCGTCAGCCGCAGCGACTCGCGTGGCGGCCAGATGTAGGTGCCGCGCGCGATATATTCCTTCAGGATGTCGTTCTGCACAGTCCCCCGCAGCTTGGCCGGCGCGACCCCCTGCTGCTTCGCCACGGCGACATAGAGTGCCAGCAGCACCGCCGCTGGCGCATTGATGGTCATGCTGGTGCTGACGCGATCGAGCGGCACACCATCGAAGAGCGCCGCCATGTCGCGCAGCGAATCGATGGCGACGCCCACCTTGCCCACTTCGCCCGCCGCCATGGGGTGGTCGCTGTCGTAGCCAATCTGCGTCGGCAGGTCGAAAGCCACCGAAAGGCCGCTGGTGCCTTGATCGAGCAAGTAGCGGTAGCGCGCGTTGCTCTCGGCAGCGGTCCCGAAGCCGGCGTACTGCCGCATTGTCCAGAGTCGCCCGCGGTACCCGGTTGGATGTATCCCACGTGTGTAGGGGAATTCGCCAGGCCACTCCGCTTCGCCTGCCAGAATATCCTCCGGTACA
The DNA here is from genome assembly GCA_963578705.1 of Candidatus Thalassarchaeaceae archaeon. GTDB lineage: Archaea > Thermoplasmatota > Poseidoniia > MGIII > CG-Epi1 > UBA8886. Next base: position 7,019 of record CAUZDT010000012.1, on the reverse strand, counting down.
TTCAGCCTCTCCGGGCCCAGAGCCCGCACCTCCTCCCTTTCAGGGTTCTTGGAAAGGGAAGGCTTGAGCGTCTCTTTTTCCCACCTATCACGTGCCATGTTCGTCCCTCTCAAAACGACGGATGTAGACTCCCATCTTCCTGTGCAGTTTCTCGGCCGCACTGTATGCCTCACCGGGACCGACCACAACGGGTTCAAGCCAGAAACAGCGTACGGAGGTCCTCACCTTCTCGGAGAAAAAATGGACGATGCTGATGAATATTTCCTTGTTGTCCCTTCCCCAGTCGATCATTGGATTGTTGTAGCAGATTACCACAGGCTGAATAGGGTATCCCGAATGCTCTGCTGCCTTGAAGACCCCCATCTTGAACTCGCCAATTTCGCCGAAGGGAGTGGTGGTCCCCTCAGGAAAAATCCATATGGGGTCCCTGACAGGATTCCAGGCGTTCAGTTTCTGCATAGTCTCGACCCTCGAATCCCGGTCATCTCTCCTGACCCAGAGCGTGCCCACCTTCTCTACAATTGGTCCTATCAGGAAGTAGTTATTCACCTCCATTTTGGACACCGAACCTGCCCCCTTCAGGGCCTCGATAACCACGGCATCTGTGTAGCTCGTGTGATTGGCAGCCAGGAATCCGGGCTGGGGCTCTCCGTGCACGTAGATTTCCAGCTTGTATCGCTTGGCCAGTCCAACCGCTTCGTTCTGGACTGCTCTGCGGAAATTCTCTCGTGAGAGCCACAGGGCTCTGAAACGCAGCCTGACAAGAACAACCAGGAAATGCAGTGCGTCCAGCTGCCACAGCACGGCGGCACAATCCTGCCCGCTATAAAATCAATCGCGCACTTTCAGAGTGCGCGCCGCGACGCCGATCGCCAGCAGCGCGAAGAGCAGGTTGAACACGAACGCCGTCGCTACTTCGGCGTGCTCCAGCCCCCAGCCGCGAATCATGATTGAGCGGAATGCCTCGGCAGTCCAGGTCGATGGCAGCGCCCACGAAATTGGCTGGACCCAGCCTGGCAGCGCCTGCACTGGCCAGAGGATTCCCGAGAGCAGCATCACCGGGAACATGACCGGCATCCCCAGCTGCATTGCTTGGAACTCACTGCGGGCCTTGGTCGAGACGAACAGTCCAAGGCACATCGCCGCCCACCCCAGCAACAGCGCCAGCAAGAAAAGCAGCGCCAACGAGCCGTGAATCGGGATGTCGAAGCCGAGTGTGGCAATGAGTATCACTACCGTCACCTGCCCTATAAGGACGGTCGAGAACGCCGCCAAGTGGCCAAGCAGTACCTCCGTCGGCGTCGTGCCCGCCGCGAAAACCCGGTCGAGCGTCCCGTCGTAGCGCTCACCGACGAACGCCATGGTGGTCAGGATGAAAGAGAACATGAAGCAGACCAAGGCCATGATTCCCGGCGCCAGGAAGTCAATGAAGGCGGGGTCGCGCTCGCCGTAGACCGGTTGCGCCACCGCCAGCGGCAGCGAGCTGCCCTGCTCCTCCAGCGCCGCAGTCATCGCATTGCGCACCTCGACCAGAATGGTGTTCGTAACCTGCTGGTTGGAGTTGTCGAGATGCAGCTCGAGCGTGCCGTTGGGCGTAATAAAGAGCGCCGCCCAGATTTCGCCTGCCTCGATTCCGCCCCGCGCCTCCTTGACTGAGCCGTAGTCGGCATGGACTATCAGCGACTCAGAATCTGCGAGATAGTCCGTGATAGTCGCGCCCATCCCGGTCGGGCCGTCATCGATAATCGCGATGTCAAGCCCGGTCGGCACCTGCCCGATGGCGATGCCCATCAGCACAATCTGGATGGCAGGCATGATGACGATGAAGCCGAAGGTGCGCTTGTCGCGCCGCAGCGATGCGAACTTGCGCGCGGCGATGGCGCGGATGCGGGCGAAATTCATGCTTCGCCCCCGGCGGTCGCGCGCCCGCCCCCTTCGCGCCGGCAGAGCAGCAGGAAGGTCTGCTCGAGCGAGACGTGGCCGTGCGGCTCCATCAGCGCCTGCGGGGCGTCCTCCGCCAGCAGCCGCCCGTTGCGCATCAGCCCCACGGAGTCGGCCTGTGCCGCCTCGTCAATGTAATGGGTCGTCAGGACCACCGTCGTCCCCCCGTCGGCAATCGTCCGCAGGTGGTCCCAGATGCGCGCGCGCAGCTCGGGGTCAACACCCACGGTCGGCTCGTCGAGCAGCAGCAGCTGCGGCTCGTGCAGCAGCGCCACCGCCAGCGAGACGCGTCGTTTCTGCCCGCCGCTCAGCTTGCCGACGACGCGCTCGGCGTCCGGCAGGTCGAGGAAGTCGAGCAGCCACGCTTCGCGCTGCGCGACTTGCGTGCGGTCCAGAAGCTGCAGCCGCCCGTGGAAGCGCAGCGTCTCGCCGATGCTCAAGTCCTCGTAGAGTGCCAGTTCCTGCGGCGCGTACCCGACGGCCGGCCCGGGGACCGGTGCGCCGGGTTCGCCCGGCGCGCCCCCCAGCGCCACTGTACTCCCGCTCCACGGCACCAGCCGCCCCAGTAGCACTTTCAGTAGCGTAGTCTTGCCGCAGCCCGAAGGCCCCAGCAGGCCATAGATGCTGCCGGCCGCCACATGCATGTCGAGCCCGCGCAGCACTTCCAGCGAGCCATAGCCGCGCTCCAGCGCGTGGCACTCCACGGCGGCAGTCAACAGCGCGGCAACTGCGCGGGGTTAAGTAAGCTGCCCGGCAGCGCCAGAAGCAGCCGGGGCCTCTCGACGACCAGTATAAAAATCAGACCAGCGGAGCTTCGAAGTCGTCCACGGTCGGCTCGAACTCCTCGTCCGCGCCTAGGTCGCCGCGCAGCCGCAGCATCTCGCGGGCGAGCAGCCAGTATATCAGCGCCAGTGCACTGCGCCCCTTGTTGTTGCCCGGGATGATGAGGTCGACACCAGTCGTGAGGTTGTTGGCGTCGCACAGCGCCACCACCGGAATCGCGATGTTCAGTGCCTCGCGGAACGGCTGCACGTCGGCAGCGGGGTCGGTGAGCAGGATTGCGCGGGGCTCGATGAAGTTCTGCATTTCGGGGTTGGTCAGCCGTCCCGGCGTGAAGCGGCCCGGGATGCAAGTGACGCCGGTCGCCTCGGCGAATTGCCGTGCGGGTTTCCAGCCATACTGCCGCGCCGAGACCACCAGGATTTCGGCCGGCTCGAAGCCGTTCAGGAACTCCGCGGCGACACGAATCTGCTGCGAAGTGCAGCTGACATCGAGGATGCGCAGGCCGTCATCGCGGACGCGATGGATGTAGGGCTGCATGTCCTTGCTCTTCTGCTTGGTGCCAATGTGCACTCCGCAGTTGAGGAAGGTATCCTCATCGATTAGCAGCGGCTGTTCGGCTACGGCTTCAGTCATGTCAGTTCGCCGGCGATGCGGACCAGTTCATTAAGTTTTGCAATTCGCTCGCCACCCACCGCGCCGGTCTTGATGGCATGGCACCCGAAAGCGACCCCGAGGTGCGCGATGGCGGTGTCGGTGGTCTCGCCGCTGCGGTGCGAGATGACGGTCGCCAGCCCCGCCTCGCGTGCCAGCGTAACGGTCTCGATAGTGTCAGTCAGCGTCCCAATCTGGTTGGGCTTGATGAGTATCGCGTTCGTCGCCTCCAGCTCAATCCCCTTCGCGAGCCGCGCGACGTTGGTGACGTAGAGGTCGTCGCCGATGACCAGCGCGTCGGTGCGCGCCGTCAGCGCCGCCCACGACTCGAAATCCTCCTGATCGAGCGGGTCCTCGACCGAGTGGAGGCCATAATCCTCAATCAGCGAAACGACGAAATCGACCTGCTCCTCGGGAGTCAGGCTGCGGTCCCTGTAGACGTACTTCCCGTCGCGGTAGAACTCGCTGGCGGCGAGGTCGAGCCCCGGCCGGATATCGACTCCGGTCTCAACGGCGACGCACTGCACCGCTTTGACCACCAGCTCGAGCGCCGCGACGTTTTCGAGCGGCGCGACCCACGCCCCCTCGTCGCCCTTGCCGAGCGCCGTGTCGGGGAACCGCTCACGCAGCGCCGCACCGACCTCGCGGTGGACCGCGGCGTTGGCCTCGATTGCGCGCGAAACGTCGTTGTCGAAGCTGGTCACGAGGAATTCCTGGATGTCGGTGCCGCCGACCGCGTGAGCGCCGCCACCGAGCACGTTCCCCATCACTGCCGGTAGGACGCAGTCGCCCATCCCGGCGACGTAGCGGAAGAGCGGCACGCCTTGGCTGGCGGCCGCCGCGCGGGCGGTCGCGAGCGAAATCGCGACCGCCAGGTTGCCACCGATGCGACTGAAATTGGCGGTGGTGTCCACTTCGTGCAGCAGCGCGTCGACCTGCGCCTGTTCGTCGGCGCTGACCCCGATGAGCTCCGGCACGACTTCCTGCCGCGCCAGTTCGATGGCGGCAGCGACGCCGCCTTCCGGCCACGCCTGCGCTTCATGCGTGCCGGTGGACGCGCCCGTGGGGGCGGCAGCGCGGCCGAAGCCGGAGGCTGTCGTGATGTCAGCCTCGACGGTCGGGTTGCCCCGCGAGTCGAGGATGCGCCGCAGGGTGATATCCTCGATAATCACTTCTTCTCGCGGTCGACCACGGTGATGGGGATAACCTGCTGGTCATACTCCATCTGGGCGATAATTACCGGGTCGATAATCTCTTCCGGGACTTCAATATCCACGGGGGCACCCATCGAAATCTGGAGGGCGCGTGAGCCAATAATACGGGCTTTTTCGAACCTGCTGTGCTTCTCCATTTGTGACCTCTCCCGGCGACGGGACCGCGGCGGTACTCGCCCCCATAAAAAAGGTTTCCCTGAATTGCCGTGTCGCCAATGTGCGTTACAGCAGGGTGCCCCGCACGGCCACCTGCACGTTTTGTCAAAACCGATTACCAGCCAAACAGGGGGGAAAATCGAAACCTTTTATAGCGCACCCATAATCGACGGCGTTACCGTGGTCTCCTACGGAGACTTGATAAAGGACGTAAAAAAGGTGAATAAAATGGAAAACAGCAAGAATGTTCGGGGTGTACTGGCTATCGCGATGCTGATGCTCGCGGCTGCCTTTGTAGTGCCCAACGCAAGTGCCGGCGCAATGATGTACGCTGGTGGTGAGGGCGACAACGACATGACGTCGTTCGGCCCGGCCGGCGGCAAGGCCCACTTTATGGCCTACGTGTACAACTATGGCGATGCCGACTACAGCGGCGTCAACATTTCGGCCTCGTTTGACGACGCGTCGTGGACCGCCGATATAGTATACTTCGAGAGCTATTACACCGGCGCTCACGGCAACGGTACCGCCGACCTCGGCGGACTGGCATTCGAGGACGTCGATATGGTCATGGGCATCATCTCGATTCCCGAATCGGCCGAGAACGGCGACAGCGTGACCTTCACGGCGACGTTTGAAGCCGATGACGATTCCGCCATGGTGGAATTCACCGTGGCCGTGACCGACTGGGTAGCCTTCTCCGAGGACGAAACACAGTCCTACGTGGAGGGTGACAACGAGGTGGACTGCGCTGCCTCGGCCTCGTGCAACATCTACTCAATTACCGTGCTGAACTTGAACGAGGATGATATTTCCAGCAATATTACCATCGGCTACAGCGGCGCCGACATAGGCTGGACCGTCGCCGGTGATGACTGGGACCAGACGGACACCGCTACACTTTACGGTATGGAGGGCGACGAGGAATACATCATCTCGCTCGAAATCTCGCTCTCGGGCGTCAACTTCCCAGCGGGTGTCGCAACCCTCGCGTTTCAGGCGTGGGACGACAGCGGCTACAATCAGCCCTTCTTCATCGTGATGAACGCCACTATCGCAGACTACTTTGACGTGGGGGTGTCCGGCAGCGGCAGCAAAACGGTGCCCGCCAGCGGCGGCGAGGTGAGCTGGGAAGTGACCATCAAGAACATGGGCAACACCGATGACAGCTTCGACTTCAGCTTCGACACCGCCGATGCCGACGGAGCCAACTGGGCCACTACCGGCACCGACAGCGGTAGTACCTCCAGCCTAGGCTGGAAAGGGAGCGGCGAGGCGGCCGTGCACAACTTCACCGTCACCATGACTGTCCCAGGCGGCCTCGGTGCCGGCAGTAGCCACGGCTTTACGATGAGCCTCGTCAGCTCATCCAGCGGCGCCACGACAGCTGACCAGTCGTTCAGCGCCACGGTTGCGCAGGCGTATGGTCTTACCCTCAGTTCCCCGGATGATGCTACCAAGGCACCGGGTGAGACTGCCGAATTCGCATATACCATCACTAATACCGGCAACGGCGATGACAGCTACGCAGTCGTCGTCAGCGGCCCCTCTGCCTACGGCCCCGCGTCCGACCAAGTCGAGGTAACAGTTGCGGCGGGTGAGACCGGGCAGTTCGTCGTCTCCGCCACGGTACCCGCTGACAAGCAGGCACACACGCAGAGCGGTGACTTTACTGTGACAGTGACCTCTGAGGATCCTGGAACACCGATATTCACCGAGGATGCAGTGAAAGTGACCACTGCACAGGTGTACGACCTGGCGTTCGAGAGTGGTGCCAAATCAATATCAGTGGTACAGGACTCATCGGGAGGCATTACCGTCAACCTGACCAACAGTGGCAACGGCCCTGAGACGGTTACCTTCGCGCTGGACGGCGCTCCCGCATTCGCCTCATTGAGCGCGACTGACGGTGTTGTCGCCCCGGGTAGCACCATCAGTGTCACGGTGACCCTAGCTCCTACCACGGATGACGCGACTGACAGCACCATCTTCACCATAACTGCGACCGGCGGCAGTGGAACGGCCGTCTCGAGCGGTACCCTGACCGTTGACGTCACCAAGAAATCGACTGGCGGCAGCGACCCGGGCACGGACGACATCGGCGACGATGACGATGGCGGAATCCCGGGCTTTGGCCTACTGGCAGTGCTCTCCGCTCTCGGCATGGCACTGCTGCTCAGGCGGCGCTGAACTGGAGGCAGACCCTTGACAACCACTAGGGGCCTGCTGGCCGCCTTCGCCTTGCTCGCGCTAGTCGCAGCGCTCCCCTCGGCT
>CAUZDT010000011.1:0-27583 GCA_963578705.1 Candidatus Thalassarchaeaceae archaeon | reverse complement strand
GCCAGCTTCGCGCAGTCACTGCGCATCCTCGCGGCGGCGAAGAAATTGCGCCCGGAGCTGGTGACCAAGTCGAGCATCATGCTCGGGCTGGGCGAGACCGAGGCTGAAATTCACGACGCGTTCAGCGCGCTGCGCGACGTTGGCGTGGAACTGCTGACGCTCGGGCAATACCTCGCGCCGGGGCCGGGTTACCACCCCGTCCGCGAGTTCGTGACGCCCGAGCGGTTTGACGCGCTGGCACGCACCGCCCGCGAGCTGGGCTTCCGCGCCATCGCGTCGGGACCACTGGTGCGCTCCTCCTACCGTGCCGAGTCGCTACTGGCGGCGGCGCAGGGCGAACCGGTCACAGCGGGGCTGCAGGTGGTCGCGTGAGCCGGAAGCGGCGCACGCTACACGTGCCGGAACCGCCGGCGCGGCCGGGTGAGCAGCCCGACTTCAGCCAGCTCAAACTGCCCAAGGCAGGCGAGGCGCTGAAGCCAGCGGTCGACGGCGATGCGGCAGAGATGCACGACCTAGCATTCTCGCTGGTGCGCGTGCTCGACGATAAGCACAAGGCGGTAGGCGACTGGGACCCGAAGCTCGACGCCGAGACGCTGCGCACCGGGCTGCGGCACATGTTGCTGCTGCGCATCTACGACGACCGCATGCAGACACTGCAGCGTACCGGCAAGCTCTCGTTCTACATGAAATCGCTCGGTGAGGAGGCCGTGGCCATCGCGCAGGGAATGGCGCTGCGCGACGAGGACATACTGTTCCCGAGCTACCGCCAGCCGGGGCTGCAGCTGGTACGCGGGCGGGATCTGGTAGACATGATGTGCCACTGCATTTCCAACCAGCGCGATAACGCCAAGGGACGACAGATGCCGGTCCACTACACCTGGCGCGAGGGCAATTTCGTCTCGATTTCATCGCCGGTGGGAACGCAATTCCCGCAGGCGGTCGGCGCTGCGATGGCATTTGCCTACCGCGGTGAGGAGAACGTGGCCATCTCATGGGTGGGGGATGGAACCGCTGCCGAGGGAGATTTCCATTACGCTATCAACTTCGCCGCAGTCTACCGCGCGCCGGTAATCCTGAACGTGGTCAACAACCAGTGGGCCATCTCGACCCACATGAATATCTCAATCGGCGGCGCTACCTTTGCGGCGCGCGGCATCGCTTACGGCCTGCCATCGATTCGCGTTGACGGCAACGACTTCCTGGCGCTCTACGCTGTGACGCAGTGGGCCGCCGAGCGCGCGCGGCAAGGACTTGGTGCGACCTTTATCGAGGTCTTCACCTACCGGGGCGAGGCGCACTCGACCAGCGACGACCCGACGCGCTACCGGCCGAAGGATGAGTGGAAATCATGGCCGCTGGGAGACCCGATCGAGCGGCTGAAGGCCCACCTCAAGGCGATTGGTGAATGGGACAACAAGAAGCATAAAGCACTGGAGAAGGAACTCAATGAACTTGTCATCAAGTCCTACAAAAAGGCGGAGGAATTCGGCACGCTTGACGAGGGGCCGTATCCGCCGGCGAGCACGCTTTTCGAAGACGTCTATAAAAACGAACTGCCGCACCTGCGCAAACAGCGGCAGCAGCTGGGGGTCTGAATGGCGCAGATGAATATCGTCCAGGCAGTCAACAGCGCGCTCGACACGATGCTCGAGCGCGATGAAAACGTCGTGATTTTCGGCGAGGATGTCGGCTACTTCGGCGGCGTCTTCCGCTGTACCAACGGGCTACAGGCAAAATATGGGCTGCATCGCGTCTTCGACACGCCGCTCTCAGAGGGAGGCATCGCCTCGATTGCCATCGGCATGGGCATTAATGGGCTCCGGCCCGTGGCTGAAATGCAGTTCGCCGACTATATTTTTCCCGCCTTTGACCAGATTACCAGTGAGCTGGCCAAGCTACGCTACCGTTCGGGCGGCGAATACTGGGCGCCGGTAACCATTCGCGCACCGTGCGGGGGCGGTATCCGCGGCGGCCACTACCACTCGCAGTCGCCCGAAGTCTACTTCACCCACACTCCAGGACTGAAGGTGGTCGTCGTGTCGAATCCCTACGATGCCAAGGGACTACTGACTACGGCGGTCGAGGACGACGACCCCGTCATATTTTTCGAACCCAAACGGCTCTACAACGGTCCATTCGATGGTGATCACACCGCCGCTGCCAGGAAGTGGGACACCCACCCGGGCGGGGAGGTTCCGGAGGATTACTACCGCATCCCGCTCGGCGAGGCGAACGTCGTCACCGAGGGCAGCGACGTGACGCTGCTGGCGTGGGGCACGATGGTGCATGTCGCGCAGGCAGCCACCGCGCGCAGCAAAGCCAGCTGCGAGGTCATCGATTTGCGATCGCTGCTGCCGCTCGACCTGGAGGCAATCGTCAGCAGCGTCGAGAAGACCGGCCGCTGCGTGGTCGTCCACGAAGCGCCGCGCACGAGCGGCTACGGGGGCGAGCTGGCGGCGCAAATCATGGAGGAGTGTTTCTGGCACCTTGAGGCGCCGGTCGAGCGCGTTACCGGCTGGGACACTCCTTTTCCACACACGCTGGAATGGGAGTACTTCCCCAGCCAGGAGCGAGTGATGGAAGCGATTGCACGTACGATGGTGGACAACTGAAATGGGCAAGTACGTTTTCAAGCTGCCGGATGTCGGCGAAGGCATTGTCGAAGGTGAGATTGTCGACTGGAAGGTCAAGCCTGGCGACGCGGTCACGGAGGACCAACCGCTGGTGGACCTGATGACCGACAAGGCAACCGTTGCGATTCCATCGCCCGTCAGCGGCAAGGTGCTCTCAACGACAGGCAAGCCGGGAGACATGGTCCCAGTCGGCGCCGAACTGATTGTATTTGACGTTGAAGGCAAGGGCGAGGAGGCCGAGCCGGAGACTGAACCCGAAGCCACTCCGGAGCCAGAGCCCGAACCGGTACCCGCGCCAACCAACAGACTGGCTCCTGCGCCCGCGCCCACGGCGCCCGCACCTGCGGCCGCACTAGCCGCGACGGGCAAGCGGCCGCTCGCGTCGCCCGCGGTGCGGCGGCGGGCGCGCGAAGCGGGGGTCGAGCTGACCGGAGTGCCCGGTAGCGGACCGGCAGGGCGGATTTCGCACGCTGACCTGGATGCGTTCCTGCAGGCGGGGGGTCGCCTGACGGGGGGGCAGCGGGGGCTGAAGCGGACCGGCACGACCGAAATCCCGGTCATCGGGCTGCGGCGCAAGATTGCCGCCAAGATGGCACAGTCCAAGTCGCGCATCCCGCACTTCAGCTATCTCGAGGAGATTGACATTACCGAGCTGGAATCGCTGCGCCAGCACCTGAACGCGACGCGCAGCGGCGAACAGCCGAAGCTGACCTACCTGCCGTTCCTGATGCAGGCGCTGGTGCGGACGCTCCAGCAGCATCCGGGCTGCAACGCGCTCTACGACGACGAGCGCAACGTCGTCGTCCAGCACGAGGCGCTGCACGTTGGCATCGCGACGCAGACCGATGACGGGTTGATGGTGCCGGTGGTGCGGCACGCCGAGGCGCGCGACGTCTGGGACTGCGCCAATGAAATGCGGCGCGTCTCGCAGGCGGCGCGCGAGAAGACCGCCACGACCGAAGAACTTTCGGGCTCGACGATTACCATCACCAGCCTGGGCGCACTGGGTGGTTTGGGCGCGACGCCAATTATCAACCACCCCGAAGTCGCGATTATCGGCGTCCACAAGGCCGAGGAGCGAGCGGTCGTGCGCGACAGCAATATCGTCGTGCGGCGCATGATGAATCTCTCGGGGTCGTTCGACCACCGTGTCGTCGACGGCTATGACGGCGCCCGGATGATGCAGACGCTGAAGCAGATGCTGGAACATCCGGCGACCATCTTCATCTAACTATGGAACGCAACTGCAAGGTACTGGTAGTCGGCGCCGGACCGGGAGGCTACGTCGCCGCCATCCGCGCCGGGCAGCTCGGGCTCGATACTATTATCGTCGAGGGCGACCGCGCCGGTGGCACCTGCCTGATTCGCGGCTGCATTCCGTCGAAGGCGGTGATTCACGCCGCGAACCGCTTCGAGGAACTGGGCGCGCACGCTGGCGCGGGCGAGATGGGCATCTCGCTCCCCGACGGCCCGCTGCTGAATATGGGCGCGCTAGTGGCGTGGAAGGAGTCGATTGTCGACAAGCTCAACAGCGGCGTCGAAACACTGCTGAAGAAAGCGGGCGTCGAGCTGCTGCAAGGCTGGGCCACCTTCCGCGACGGCAAGACCTGCGATGTCGAAACCGTTGACGGCAGCGTGACCATCACGGCCGAGCATGTCATCCTTGCCACAGGCTCGCGGGCGACCGAGCTACCGTTCATGCCGTTCGGTGGCAACATCATCTCGTCGACCGAGGCGCTCGAACTAGGGGAGCTGCCGCGCAAGCTGGTGATAATCGGCGCCGGCTACATCGGCCTTGAGCTCGGCATCGCCTACCGCAAGCTCGGCTGCGAAGTCGAATTCATTGAGGCGCTGGACCGCATACTGCCGCTCTACGATGCCGAGCTGGTGCGGCCGATTTCAATGTGGCTGCGCAAGCACAAGGTGCCGGTGCACTTGGACGCAAAGGCGACGGCGGCGAAGACGCGCGGGAAAACGACGACAATCGAGTTCACCGACTCCAACGGAAAACCGCAGAAGGCGAAGGGCGACCGCGTGCTCGTAACCGTCGGCCGCCGCCCCTGCACCGAAGGCTGGGGGCTGGAGAACATGGCGATCGACCTGGACGGCGCGTTCGTCAGGGTCGACAGCCGTTGCCGCACGTCGATGCGCAACGTCTGGGCCATCGGTGACCTGGTCGGCGAGCCGATGCTGGCGCACAAGGCGTCGGCGCAGGGCGAGATGGTCGCCGAAATCATCGCCGGCCACCGCCGCGAATTCAACCCGGTCGCCATCCCGGCGGTCTGCTTCACCGAGCCAGAAATCGTCGGCGTCGGCCTGACGCCGACCGAGGCGGAGAAAGCCGGCATTGCCACGACCATCGGTAAGTTCCCCTTCGCTGCCAGCGGACGCGCGCTGGCGATGCAGGCAGGCGTCGACGGCGGCTTCGTGCGCATCACCGCCCGGCGCGATGACGACGTCATCGTCGGCATTCACGCCGTCGGCGCGCACGTTGCCGAACTGAGCGGGGAATTTGCGCACGCGCTCGAGATGGGGGCGCGGCTGGAGGACATTGCTGGGACCATCCACGTTCACCCCACGCTGACCGAGGCGTTCGCCGAGGCGGCGCTGGCCGGTCTGGGGAAAGCCATCCACGTCGCCAAATGAGCGAGGTCGCGACGCTGGAAACGCGGGCGTGCATGGCGCCGGTGACGCTGTTGCACGCTGGCCAGCGCACCCACGCTACGGTCGACGCGGCGATGCAGGCGCTGCAAGCGCAACGTATCGCCGGCGAAATCCCGGACACGCTGATTTTCGTCGAGCACCCCGAGGTCATCACCGTCGGGCGCCGCGCGAAGGTCGATGGCATCACGGCGCCGAACGGCTACGCGTCGCGCGAGGTGGACCGCGGCGGCGGCATCACCTGGCACGGGCCGGGGCAGCTCGTCGGCTACCCGGTCTTCCGCTGGCGCGAAGAGTCGATTCGCACGGTAATCGGACTCATCGAGGAGTGGATTCTCAGGGCACTTGCAACTTTCGGCGTTGCCGCCGAGCGCAACCCCGCCATGATGGGGGTCTGGCTCGACGGCTTCAAGATTGCGAGCATCGGGCTGCAGTTCAGCCAATGGGTCTCGCGCCACGGCTTCGACGTCAATTTGACGACACCCGGCGACCGGCTGCAGGCAGTCGCCGGCTGCGGCCTGCCGGTGGGCCGGCACACATCGCTGGCGGCGCTCGGGCACGATATTTCGATGCGCGCGATGGAGGCGGCGCTGCTGGCACAGATGCCGGTGGTGCTGGGGCGCAAAATGGCCGCCGAGCGCGGCTGGGATTCCTGACAACTGATATTTAAACTGCGAATGCCTTTGTATCGGCTTTCGCCAGCCGCGACTGGTGGCCTTCCAGAAAGCCGCTGAGCAGGTCGCCTGCGAGCGCCTTGCACTCGCCGCAGAACCAGCTGCCGTCGGCGCAGCCGTCGTGAATTGCCTTGAGCTTTGTGTCGTCGTCCATCAGGTGGTAAGCATAGAGCTCGAAGACCGGGCATTCGAGCGGGCGGCCGCCCGTCTTCCGATGCTCTTCAACGGTCTGGCCGCCGGTTGTCTGCGCCCGCTTCACCTTGCCCTGCGCTTCCTTGGGAGAGTCGGCGAGGAAGATGGCGCTGTCGGGCTCCGACGAGGACATCTTGCCGCCGGTAAGACCGAGCATCAGCCGGTGGTAGCTGCTCGAAGGCACCATAAAACCGAAGCCACCGTGCGACGCGTCGACGTATGCCAGTACGGCGTCTATATGCTCAACGTCTTCCGCCTTCGCGTCATCGAGGTAGAGCGCGCCATAATCGATGTTCAGCTCCTGCTTTTTGAAGCCCAGTTTGCGGCAGAGCTTGGCGGCATCCTTCAACAGCTTCGCGGTCCCGCCGCCGGCAGTCGCGAAGGCGCCAATGCGGCCGTCCTTCGCCTGCCGGCAGCGCACCTTGCGCACCGCCGCCACGAGGTCGCGCGTCAGCCGCAGGTGCGGATCCTGGTCAACGCCCACTGGCACGAGCGTCGGCCGCGGGCCGCCGAACTCCGCGAGCTGCGGATGGAGGATGTCACCCGCTTGCAGTAGCGGCGCGTTGGCATGCGCGAGGCTGGTCGAGCCACTGAATCCGTAGAGCGCTTCGAGTTTCGACCAGTTGACGCGGTGCGAAAGCTGGTGCGTCAGCCGCAGCACCTGCACTCGCTCCGACTGGTAGTAGAACTGGCACGGCTCGAGACCGAGCGCGACGTAGTGCCGCAGGTATTCTGCGACGGCAAAGTCGCGGCACTCGTCGAGCGGCAGGTCACGCGTCGCCGCCGCTTCGAGATCGGCGACCACGATGAAGACGTCGGTACCGAGCCGCTGGTAGGTGATGACCTGGTCGAGCAGCATTTTGTGGCCGAGATGCATCTTCCCCGACGGCATTAGCCCGGTCATCAGCGCCGTCGGCTTCCCATCAGCCAGCGCGCGGCCGAACGGCTCCCAACCACGGTGCGCGAAGACGATGCTGCGGCGGAAGAGCAACCCTTCCGGTAGTCCCGTCGCGTCGGGCGCCAGCGTCCCGAGCCCGAACTGATCGCGCAGCCGCGTGTAGTCCTTGATGCGGTCACTGGCCCACGGGTCCAGTTCCATTGGCTGGCGACCGTGCTGGGGGTTAAAGGTAATGCGCAGCCGCGCATCCCCCGCCATGGAGTGGCCGCGCGCAATCCTGCACCTTGACATGGATGCCTTCTTCGTCAACGTCCACCTGCTCGACCACCCCGAGGACCGAGGCCTGCCGCTCGCCATCGGCGGCAAGCCGGGAACGCGCGGCGTCGTCGCGTCGGCCAGCTACGAGGCGCGGCAACATGGTGTCCGCTCGGCGATGCCGGCGACGCAGGCGGCGCGCTGCTGCCCCGAACTCAAGTTCGCCGCACCCGACTGGGAGCGCATCGAGGGCTGCTCGCGCGAGGTGATGCGGCGGCTGGCCGAGTTCGGCCCGCTCGAGCCGCTCTCGGTCGACGAGGCATTCGTCGATTTGGGCGAGGCCGCGGCGCCAGAAAAACTGGCGCCGCGGCTCTGCAAATACATTTCGAGCGAAACCAAGCTGCCAGCATCAATTGGCCTTGCAACGTGCAAGCTGGTTGCCAAAGTCGCGAGCGACTTCGAAAAGCCGGAGGGCTGCACAATTGTGCTGCCCGGCGGCGAGGCGCAGTTTCTCGCACCGCTTCCCGTCAGGCAACTCTACGGTGTCGGCCCGAAAACCGGCGCCGCGCTGGGCGAGCTGGGCATCGAGACCTGCGGGGAGCTGGCGCAGGCCGACGTGCAGGCGCTGCTGCTCGCCTTCGGCAGCTACGGCGCGGTGCTGCGCCAGCTGGCGCGCGGCATAGACACTCGGCCGGTCGACCCGAGCCCGTGGGAGCGCAAGCAAATCTCGACCGAGCGCACCTTCGAGCAGGATGTCGACGACCGCGAGCCGCTGCTGGCGGCGCTCGCCAAGCTCTGCGAACAGGTAGCCGGCGAGCTCGCCAGCTCGGGCCGCACCGGCCGCACGGTAACGCTCAAGCTGCGCTGGGCCGACTTCACGACCATCACCCGCCAGCGGACGCTCCCCGGCGAAATCGCCGCCGCCGCAGACATCCTGCGCGCCGCGACCGCGCTGCTCGACCGCAACTGGGCGGCGGGGCAGCCGGTGCGGCTGCTCGGCGTCGGCGTCAGCCGGCTCGGCACACGGGCGCAGACACGGCTGGGGGAGTTCTAGCGCATTACCAAGAAAAGCCTAAAGCCGGCCGGTACTGCGGTCCCGATGCGCCCACTACTCACCCTGATACTGCTCGCCGGCTTTGCACTGGCGCTGATGGTGGCTGAAGCGGTGGAGGCCGAGGAGTCGAAGTGGAACTACACCACCGGAAATGATGTGCTCTCGGTCGCCATCTCGGCGGACGGCGAGTATATCGCTGCTGGCTCCCGTGATGACAGGGTTTACTTTTTCGACAAGGACAGCAACACACTCCTCTGGAATTACGTGACTGGTGGCGATGTGCGTTCGGTCGCTATTTCTTCAGACGGGGAGTACATCGCCGCCGGCTCGTTTGACGACCATATCTACCTCTTCCAGAAGGGCAGTAGCACGCCACTCTGGAGTTATAACACAGGGCAGAACGTGCCCTCGGTTGCCATCTCGGCGGACGGTGAGTACATCGCCGCCGGCTCATTTGACAGTCGGGTCTACCTCTTCCACAAGGACAGTAGCACACCGCTCTGGAGTCATAACGCTAGGGATTGGGTGTGGTCGGTCGCCATTTCGGCAGATGGCGAGTACATCGCCGCCGGCTCACACCGTAATATCACTCTGTTCCACAAGGACAGCGCTACGCCGCTCTGGTATTACAATGCAGGTAGTGAAGTGAATTCAATAGCCATTACAACGGACGGCAAGTACATTGCCGCCAGTTCTGCTGATGACCGAATCCACCTCTTTGACAAGGACAGCGCTACGCCGCTCTGGAACTACACTACTGGGGGTGAGGTGTACTCAGTCTCTATCTCGGCGGATGGCGAGTACGTCGCCGCCGGCTTCGGCCCTGAGGTTTACCTCTTCGACAAGGAGAGCAGCACGCCTCTCTGGAGCTACACTACCGCGGGAAATGTGAACTCAGTCTCTATCTCGGCGGATGGCGGGCACATCGTTACTGGCAATTATGGCAATGAAGTGTACCTCTTTGAAAATGGCCACAATGAGCCACTCTGGGGCCATACTGCCGGGAGTACTGTGAACTCAGTCTCCATTTCGGCGGACGGTGAGGACATCGCTGCCGGCTCCCGCGACGACAAGGTATACTACTTCGACAAAAACATACCACCAATGGCCACAATCGATTCCATTATGCCTTCACCGGCAAGCAATTTAGTGCAGGTCAACTTCAGTGGCTCTGGCGCAGACAGCGACGGGGATGTCATAGCCTACCAATGGAATTCATCAATTGATGGTGAACTCAGCAGTTCTTCGAATTTCAATACCAGCAGTCTTAATGTAGGCAATCACACTATCTCATTCAGGGTACAAGATAACGGCGGTGTCTGGTCAGATTGGGACACTGTTTTTTTAGTCATTATAAACGTGCCACCGACTGCGTCTATTGATTCCATTTCTCCATCGCCCGCCAGGTTTGATGAGGAAGTCACTCTCATTGGCTCTGGGATAGACCGCGACGGCTCCGTTGTGACCTTTCAATGGGTATCAGACGTTGATGGAAGCCTGAGTACGGAAGAGGGCTTTAGCACCACTAATTTTACCACAGGCATCCACCAAATCTCCTTCCGGGTACAGGACAACAACGGAGCGTGGTCATCCTGGCACACGGTGGAGCTGCATGTTTACCCCAACACACCCCCATCCAATACAATTGATTCCATCGAACCTTCAGCGGCCGAAGCTGGAACGACCGTGTTTTTCGACGGTACCGGCTCAGACAGCGATGGGGGCGTCGTAGCCTACTTGTGGGCATCTTCGATTGACGGCGAATTGAGTACGGAAGAGGACTTCAGCAGCAACAGCCTCTCCCTTGGGCACCACGTTATCACCTTCCGGGTTCAGGACAACGACGGAGCCGTTTTCAACAGAACATGGAGTAACCCACCCCACATTTCACTCTGGATATATGCATTACCAACGGCGATAGCTGGAGATAACTTTACAGGAGAACCGGGTGACACTTTCCAGTTTGATGGACTGGGGACCGATAACGACGGTTCAATAATAAAATATGAGTGGGATTTCGAGGGAGACGGTGTTTACAGGTGGTCATCCACCAACGATGGAAACACTACTTACGTTTACAATAGTAAAGGTACCTACACTGTGACACTGCGTGTGACCGATGAGGATGGTTTCACAGCCACCGATTCCCTTGTAGCCACCGTCAGCAAGGCTGGTGGTGATAATGGCGATGGAGACGACGCTGGAGGCGGCATCCCCGCGCCGTCACTGACCGCCTCGGTCGTCGCCGTGGCCGTCATCGCGCTGCGCCGGCGGAGCTGAGAAAACCAGTAGTATTTTCAAAAGTCAAACAAACTCTTCTGCTTCCGGTCGGCCGCCACGTCGGGCTTCGCCGGCTCCGCCGCTTCGTCGTCGCTGTTGGCGGTGACGGCTGCAGCGGCCGCCCGCTTCGCCGCGGGCGGCCGCGTCTTGAGCGTGACGACTTCGCGCTCCTGCCGGTAGGGCTGTGACGCTTCCATTATGGCTTTCAGCTTGCGGTCTTTGGGAGTCGTGCCGAGCAGCTGCGCCAGTTCACCTTCGGTCAGCTCCAGCTTGCCGGCGATTCTAGCAGCTTTCTCCGCGTCGCCACGGCAGCTCGCCGCCACGACGGCGAGCTGCTCCAGCTTCGCCTGCCGCTTCGACATGTGCGCCGCCGCGCCTATCTTGGCGGCGAGCGAATCGCGCGCGGCGCGGGTGCCGCGCGAGGCACCCATCTTGCGAATCCACGACGGGAACTGTAGCCGCGCACCCGACGGGGGATGGTGCCGCGAGAGCGCAACACCGCTGCTCAGCAGCTCGCTGGCGTAGCCCCACAGGCCGTAGTTCTGCTGGCGGCGGGTGCGCGCCAGCAGCAGGTCGGCGTGCGCGACGCGGCGGTAGGCGCGCTCGAGGTCGTTCGGCTGGCGGTAGACTAGCGGCAGGTTGTCGCTGACCCACGTCGCGACTTCGCCGGGCGGCTCATGCAGGTCGAAAATCGCCTTGCGGGGGCCGTCGTAGTTGTCGCCTTCGAAGATGGCGTGCAGCGTATCGAACATCTCCGACTCGCGGTCGCGGACGCCGAGCGCATCGACCTGTTTGTCGTCAACTGTCAGCCCCCCTTCGGCCAGCGACTGCAAGTCGTTGAGCGCGCCGCGCAGGTCGCCGCTCGCGTTGGCGGCGAGCCGCTGCACTACCGCCGGCTCGATTTCGATGCCCTCGGCGGCGGCAATTTCGGTCAGCACTTCGCGGATGGTTGCGACGGAGAGTCGCTGGAACTTGATGGTCTGCGCTATCCGCCGGAACGCGCCGCCGCTGCCCTTCGTGAGCGCGTAGAGGTCGTTGACCGTCAGGATGACCGGCTGACGCGTCTCGCGCAGAGTGCGCATGACCGCCTTGCGGCCGCCGCGGTCGCTGAAATCTTTCGCCCTGCCGGCTGACTGCTCCGGCCGCTCGTAGAGGTTGTCGGCTTCGTCGAGCAGAATCAGCTTGGTGCGCGGCACGGTGCCGTCAGTGGCAAAGCCCGCGAAGAGCCCTGCCCTGAGGGCGACGCCTTCGATGACCGGCCCCGACCGCGCATCGGAGGCGTTAAGCTCGACGACTTCCCACCCCATTTCGCCCGCCAGCGCCAGCGCGGCCGAAGTCTTGCCGCAGCCGGCCGGCCCCGCCAGGATTACGCCGCGCTGGTCGGGGATGCCGCGCGTCCATGACGCGCCCCACGCACGCAGCTGCGCCACGGCATGCGGGTTACCCTTGACGTCAACGAGGGATTTGGGGCGATACTTCTCGCTCCAGGGCAAGTTGCTCATCGGCCTAGCTGCGTGAAGAAGTGTGCTTTCTGGCGCACCAGAATCGAGCTGGCGTTGCGCGATATGGTCCAGCACCAGGTCATAATCGCCGCCGCGCAGATGAGCATCGTGAAGGTGAAGCTAGTGCGGAACTCCTTGACCACGTCAAGGTTTTCCTGCGAGAGCTGGAAGACCGAGATATCCCACGCCGGCGAGTGCGCCATCCAGACCAGGTAGCCGGCGGCGAACGTCCCCGCCAGCGCCGGCACCCAGAGCAGCCGGCCGGTGCGCAGCTGTAGCTGCCGCACCGGCGCCAGCAGCACCAGCGCCAGCCCGATGCCAACCAGCGTGAAAAACCAGGTCATGAACTGCTCCTGGTAGAAATTGATAGCCGTCACAGGCGCGTCAATCGCCAGCCCTAACGGCGCGAAGGCGACCGTAATCGCCGCCATGAACGCTAGTCGCGAGAGCGTCAGCATCGTCAGCGGCAGCCCGCGCTCGACCTCCAGCTGGTGGAAGGCGCGGCGAATCAACCGGATTAGCAGGAACATGCTCCCCGCGAGCGGGGCGAAGACTATCATCACGAACACCATCGCGCCGGTAATCTGCCCCACGATGCCCTCGGAATCCATCCCGGTCTGGCGCATAATCGCCTCGGATTCCTGCAGCACGATGGTCCCGGCAGCGACGTAGGTTGCGGCAACCAGCAGCCCGGTGAAGAAGATGCGGCGGCCGAAGGCGCGGTAGGTGAACGCGTCGAGCTGTTCCTCGATAAGCCGTACCATCGCACCCGGAACGCTGCGCCCCCTTTAGAGCGTTGTCTGCTCCGGCTCGCGCTTCCCCGCCAGCTGCTCTGCCAGCCGCGGGCCGATGCCGGGCACCCTCGCCAGCTCCGCCTCGATGGCGGTGGCGAACGCGTCGGGCGCCACGAAGCCGTGGTTAAAGAGCGCCCGCGCGCGGATGCGGCCGACGCCGGGGAGCGCGAGCAGCGGCAGCAGCTCGCGCCGCACGCCATGGGTGATGCGCGTGCGCAACTCCTCAAGCGGCGCGACCGCCTCGGGCGCGAGCAGCTGCGCCAGCTCGCTGGCGGCGTAGAGCAGCCATTCGGCGACATCCACCTTGGCGCGGATGTCGCCCGGGGTGGTCGAGTAGCGCTTGAGCAGCTGCTCCTCGGGCATCTCCTCGCTCCAGTCCTGCAGCAGCAGCGCGGTCTTCAGGTCCCACAGGTAGAACTCTATTTCGACCTGGTCCTCGGGGGTCGGGAGCATCAGTTCGCCTTCGGCATTCATCATCCGCACCAGGTAGGTCTCCATCTCCTGCTTGCGCACGTAGAGCGAGTGGATGTCGGGCGTCCGCGCCACCATGTGCAGCAAGCCGAGCGGGTTGGGCGGGACGCCCGATTCGAGCGCGCGACGCATCGTGACGCCAGTGAGCGGGTCAACGTAGAGCTGCGCGACGCGGCGACCGAAATCGGTCGCCGCAAATCCCTCACGCTGCGTTTCGCTGGCGGGGGCGAACTCGCCCGGCTCCGCGCCAGTCATCGTAATCAGCCCCTCCTCGCGCAGGAACTCGAGCACGCGGTTGAGCCGGTGCTGCGTGCGCCACAGCTCGCCCTGCGCACCGAAGAGCGTGCGGTCGAGAAAGTTGTGCAGTGCCTCGCGGTCACTCGCTGCGCCGGCCGCAATCAGCGCCAGCAGATGGGTGCGCAGCGCCGGCTCGGCGCCCAGCCGCGACACCACCGGCTCCGGCTCGCCATGGAAATAGGCCGCCTCAGCCTCCTCGGCCTGCGCGACGTCCTTCGTCATCAGCACCCCCTCGCCTTCGGTGTCGTAGCCCGGCCGCCCCGCACGGCCGAGCATCTGCAGCACCTCGAGCACCGGCAACGGCTGGTTGGACTGGAACGCGGACTCCCAGCGCTTCAGGTCGCGCACGATAACGCGCCGCGCTGGCAGATTGACGCCGGCCGCCAGCGTCGGCGTCGCGACCAGCGCCTTCAGCCGCCGCTCCCGAAACTGCGCCTCGACCAGCTTGCGGTGCCGGTTGGTCAGCCCGGCGTGGTGGAACGCGACGCCGCGCCGCAGCAGTTGCGCCAGCCCGCGGTCGAAGCTGGTCGCCTCGTCGGCGCCCGCCTCCAGCTCGGAAGCGGCTGCCTCCAGCGCCTCGCGCTCGGCGGGGGAGAGCGCCGGCTCGATGACCGGCGCCAGCCGTTTCGCCTGCGCTTCGGCGCCGCGACGCGTCGAGACAAAGACCAGCGACTGGTCGGGCAGCCGCTGCTGCACCAACCCCTCGGCGCCGGCGCGCGGCAACACCTGCCGCGCGCCCGCTTCCCACTCAAGCAGCGTGTCGGTGCAGATGCCGCGTGCCAGCGGCACGGGGCGAAAGTCGCTACTGACAAGTACCGCGCCGAGCCATTCGGCGATTTCAGCCGCGTTGGAAACCGTTGCCGAGAGCGCTACAATTTGCAGGTCGGGCACCAGCTCGCGGAAGCGCGTCAGCGTCACCTCGAGCGTCGGCCCCCGATTGGAGTCATTGAGCAGGTGCACCTCGTCGGCGACAAGGCAGCCCACCTGCGGCAGCCAGTCGGGCGAGTGGCGCAGCAGCGAGTCGGCGCGCTCGCTGGTCGCGACGATGATGTCGCAGTCGCCCAGCCCGCGCGTGCGGTCGTAGTCGCCGACGCTGACCCCGACGCGCGCCTGCGGCAGCACCGCCTTCGTCAGCGCGCGCAGCTCCTCGACCTTCTCCCAGGCCAGCGCGCGCAACGGGACGAGGTACATGCCACGGCGGCCCGCCGCCGCGGCGCGCAGCAGCGCGAAGTAGGCGACCAGCGTCTTGCCGGCAGCAGTGGGAACTGCGAGCAGCAGCGACTCGCCGCGCTCGACCAGCGGTATCGCCTCCGCTTGCGGTGGATAGAGCTCGGCAATACCGGAATGCTCCAGAATAGCGGGCAGCACCCTACCAGCTCTCTTCGTCAACCAGCCCGAACTCTGGGCGCGACTGCAGCCCGAGGTAGAGCGCAATAGCACCGAAAAGCGTCGAGAGCATGAAGGGACCCATCCCGACGATGGCGGCCGCGCAGCCCACCAGCACCAGCGTGTAGTTCTGCCGCATCAGTACCAGCACTCCGCCGGCGGTCGCCAGCACGGTGCAGAAGAGCTCCCAGATAATCGCGGCGCGCAGTACCGAGCGGACGAAATCCTCGTCGTATTCCTCCGACGGGGACATCCCGGAATCGGCCATGATTTCGTTCATTTTCACGGTCGCACCCTCGACCTTGCCCGGGTCGCCCAGCGTTCCGTTCAGCAGGATGACGTTGGTGAGCAGCCCCAGCGCTGCCAGCAGCAGCATCAGCCCCGCAATCTGCGGCCGGCTGGTCGAGGGGTAGAGCGCGACATAGTCGCCCGCCGCCACTCCGTCGCCCCAGTCCAACTCCTCCGAAGCCGCGCTACCGTCACCCGCCGGCTCCCACAGGAAGCGATGACCGCAATCGCCGCAGCCGACGTACTCGGAATGCCCGTCCGAAGCAATTTCGGCCTCGGTTGTCGCACCACACTCGGGGCAGGTTACGCTCGCCACCATCACCGGGCCAGCCGGCAGCGGCTAATTACTTTCGCTTCGCGAGCCGCCGCTGCAAACCCTTCAGCGTGCCGCTCGTCGCCAGCGTCTCGCCGACGACATCATCCGCAAGGTCACCGTTGAGCGCCTCCCTCGCAGCAGCGACGGCGGTGTGCGGCACGCGCACAACCGCTTCGCCCTCCGCGCAGCTGATGACGCGGAACTCCGCCAGGCGACCCGCCAGCAGCCGCTCCAGCCGGTGGCGGCTCACCGAAGGGGTAACGCGCAGCTGGAGGTAGCGGCGACGGCCCCGCTTTGCCTTGACAACCACGACCGCCCAGACGCAACCCACAAATAGTTAGCACCTGCGGTGCGCGCCGCGGGCCCGTGGTCTAGTTGGCTATGACGTCGCCTTCACACGGCGAAGGTCGCCAGTTCGAATCTGGCCGGGCCCACCAGCGGCTTCATAACATCCCATTTCTGCCGCAGGACGTGTCCCTCTCCGAGAAGATAGTCGACATCGAGGCTGAAATCGCCGGTACCAAGTACAACAAGGCGACGCAGCATCACATCGGCAAGCTGAAGGCGAAGCTGGCGCAGCTGCGCGAGCAGGTCGTCGCGGCGTCCTCCGGCCCGAAGGGCAGCGGCTACAGCGTCCGCAAGGCGGGCGACGCGACGGTGCCGCTGGTGGGGCTGCCGAGCGTCGGCAAGTCGACGCTGCTCAACTCGCTGACCGCTGCCGAGAGCGAGACTGCGGCGTACGCCTTCACGACACTCGACGTGATTCCCGGCGTGCTCAAGCATCGCGACGCGACCATCCAGCTGCTCGACCTGCCGGGGCTGATTGAGGGCGCTGCGCGAGGCGCTGGCCGGGGGCGCGAGGTGCTCTCGGTTATCCGCGCCGCCGATCTGGTGCTGCACATCGTCGACGCCTGCGAGCCGGCACCGCACATCATCCTGAAGGAGCTGGAGGACGCCGGTCTGCGGCTCGACGGGCGGCCGCCGAATGGCTCAATCGCGCGGATGGGGCAGGGCGGTATCGAGGTCATTTCGACCGTCGAGCAGGACCTTGAGGATGAGGCTATCAAGGTGGTCGCGCGAGAGTATGGCGTGGTCAACGCGCAGATTGTGCTGCGCGAGTATATCGACCTGGATGACCTCGTCGACCTGCTCGCCGGTTCGCGCGTCTACGTCCCCTCACTGACGGTGCTGACCAAGGTCGACCTCGCCAGTAAAAAGCAGCTGGCACGGGCGCGCGACCTCTGCCCCGGCGCCATTGAGATTGCGCCGCCAACCGGGGAGGGGCTCGACGACTTACGTGATGCGATTTACGCGCGACTCGATTTTATATCTGTCTTCATGAAACCGCAGGGGCAGGCGGCCGACATGGAAGAGCCGCTGGTGGTGCGGCGCGGGACGAACATCGCCGAAATCTGCCAGGCACTGCACCGCGATTTCCGCCGCAAGTTCCGCTACGCGCTGGTAACCGGGCCGTCAGCCAAGTTTCCCGGGCAAACTGTCGGGCTGGGCCACCGTGTCGCCGATGGCGACGTGGTGAGCATAATCACTCACCGCTAGGCTTTCTGCAGCCGCTTGACGAGCTCGGCCTTCTTGCCCGAGACCGGAAGTCCCTGCTTCTTCAGCTCCGCCTTGAGCTGGGCGCTGGTCATCGCGCCGTAATCGGGCTTCGCCTTCTTCTTCGCGGCAGCCCTCTTCTTCGGCGCCGCCTTCTTCGCAGCCGCCTTCTTCGGCGCTGCTTTCTTCGGCGCTGCTTTCTTCGCCACCGGCTTTGCGTCGCCAGAATCGCCGCGCCGGAACAGGCCGGCGAACTTCGAGGCTCCGCTACCGATGGCGGCACCGGTTGCACGTGCGCCGCTGCCAATCGTCGCGCCCGTTGCGCGCGCTCCGCGCCCGACGGCAGACGCGCCGCTGCCGATGGCGCCCTTGGTGCGTGAGCCGGCGCTGCGGGCGCCGCCCGCGATGCGTGAGCCGATGCCGGGCGACGCGTCGCCTGACGGAGTATCCTCAGCGGCTGGCGCCTCCGCGGCAGCCGGTTCTTCCTCCACTTCCGCGGCGGGCTCGGGGTCCGCTGCAGCGGGCGCCTGGGGCTTGAAACTTATCTTGGAGCGCGACTTGAAGGTGATTTTCTTCCCCTCCGCGGCCGGCTCCTCCTTCGCCGGCGCGTCACCCGCGACCGACTTGGGGAGCTTGTCACCGAACCGCTCGCGGTAGCGCTCCTCGAGCGAGGCCGAATCCTCCTCGAGCATGCTGTCGAGGCGGCGGTGAATATCCATCAGCGGCTTCTCGCTGCGCTTGTGCCAGTCGGCTGGCGGCCCGGCGGGCGCGGCCGCAGGCTGAGCGACGGCTGACACGAGTTCGACCGCCGGCTGGGCGGCCGTGACTACCGGCATGACATCCATGTCCATCTCGATGACCATGTCGGGCTGGATGTTGGTCGGCGGTGACGCCAGCTCCACGATGGGCTGTGCCTGCGCGGCCGGAGCCGCGACCGGCGCTACGGCTGCCGCGACTGGCGCTACGGCTGCCGCGACCGGCTCGAGCACCGGTTTCTTCGCCTTCTTCTTCTTTTTTCGTCCGAACAGACCCATGTTACCAGTACCGCTTGATTATCGTCAGCAATCGTATCCCGAGGTTGGAAAGCGTGGGTGAGCGCTGGGCTCCACCGTTAGTACGGGAACGGCCCACGACCAGCTCTTCCTCGACTGAGGTCTCTGACGGCACTCGGCCGCAGAACCCCGCCAATTAAAGGCTTTCACCTTTCTGGTCCCGGCTCAGCTTGCGCCGCACCAGCCGCCGCTGGTTGTACGCCTTGATGATATCGCCCTTGGTAATCAGCCCCACCAGCAGCGTGGAATCGTACGGGTCGACCACCGGCAAGTGGCTGATTTCCTTCTCTCCCAGCAGGTCCAGCGCGCGTGTCAGCGGGTCGTCGGGCGTCACGGTCAGCACTTCGCGGATGCAGTAGTCGCCGACGGTTAGGTGGCGGTCGCGGTTCACGACCGCGTTGTGCAGGTCTGCCCAGGTGATGATGCCGACCAGCTTTCCCCCCTCCATCACCGGGAACGACATGTGGCCCGTATCCTCGAGCTGGCTGATGGCCACCTCGAGCGGCGTGTCGGGCGCGAGCGTCATCACATCCCGCGACATCGCTTCCTTGATGGTGAGCATGCGCATCAGGTCCTGCTCGGCGCCCAGGTCGATGTGGACGCCACGTTGCGCCAGCTTGGCGGTGTAAATCGAGTGCTCCGTGGTGACGTAGCAGACCGCGTCGGCGACGACGCAGGCCAGCATCAGCGGCAGGATAATCTGGTAGTCGCCGGTCATCTCGAACAGCAGCACGATGGCGGTGAGCGTCCCGCGTGTCGCCGCAGCGGTGAAGGCGGCCATCCCCACCAGCGCATACGCGCCGGCCGGGGCGGTGAAGCCGAGCGGTGCAACCGCCAGCCCGAAGGTGGCGCCGAGCGCAGCGCCGAGGAACAGCGACGGCGTGAAGACGCCGCCGGAGCCGCCGCTGCCAATCGAGATGGAGGTGGCGATAAGCTTCAGGATGAAGAGGGTCGCCAGCAGCAGCGCCATATTGTCGATGGTAAGCAGGCCGCCGGGGCCGCGCAGTCGAGAGGTGTCGGCGGTCCCCTGCAACATCCCATGGGTAATGTCGAAGCCGTTGCCGAGGATTTCGGGGAAAGCCAGCGCGATGGCGCCCACCATCAGGCCACCCAGTGCTGTCTGCGCCGGCAGCGGCAGCTGGTGCAGGGCGGTCATCATGCGGTCGAAACCGAAAAGCAGCTTGATGAAGCCGGTCGCCGCCAGTCCCGCCAGCAGCCCCAGCACGATGTAGAGCAGGTATTCGAGCGGCGAATTCAAGCTGTAGGGCGGGAGGCTGTCGAACGCCGAAATATCGCCCTTGATGGCGCGCGCGACCGCCGTGGCGATGACGGTCGCCACCACCAACGGGATGAACGAGCGGGTGCGAAACTCGGTCACAATCAGCTCGATGGCGAAGATGACTCCACCCAGCGGGGCGTTGAACGCCGTCGTGAGCGCCGCCGCAGCCCCGCAGCCGACCATGGTACGCGTCTCCTCAACGCTCAGCCCCATGCGCTGCCCCACCTCTGAGCCGAAAGTCGAGGCCATCAGGATTAGCGGGCCGATGCGCCCCAGCGAGAAGCCGGTGCCGATGCAGATGGCCGCCGCGGCGCCCTTGGCGAGCGCAACGTGGGTGCCGAGCCGGGCGCGGTTCACCGCCACCGCTTCCATCACCACCGGCACCCCGTGCCCGCGCGCCTCGGCCGCGTAATACTTGATAATCAACCCCGTCGCCAGCCCGCCGGTGGCCGGGACCAGCAGAATCCAGACGCCATGGTTGTGCTCGAGGAAGCCGCCGTCGCGGTAGAAAAGCCACTGGACGCCGTCAATCGCCTGCAGGAAAAACCACGCCAGGCACGCCACCGCTGCACCCGTGAGCGCGGCCAGGATGTTGAGCCGCAGCATCAGCGAAGTGGCCATCCGTTGCAGCCGCGCGGGGGGCAGCGACAGGTTCACGCCGTCAGCACCTCCACGCCGCCGCTGGTCAGCAGCATCGTATGTTCCGCCTGCGCCACCATCCCGTGGCCCAGTTCGTCGAGCACCGGGTAGAAGCCCACTGCGCCGCTGCGCAGCAGCCTCTGGAGCGGCTTGCGCGGCTCGTCGCTGAACGCGTGCAGCCAGCGCTCGGCGAAGGGGAGCCCATGAAACTCGCTGCGAATCCACTCGAGCAATCCTGCCGCCGCACTGTCGCGCACGCGACGGGGGCTGCCCAGATGGTATATATTGGAATTTCGCTTTCCGCCGACGCGGCCGGCACCGTTGGTCGCGAATGGTTCAACTGCAATAACATCGTCCTTGCGTAGCGCGGTCCCGCGGTGGCCGCCGACGCTCGGAATCGAGAGCCCGCTGTGCAGGTCGTAGCGCTTGATGCCGTGGCCGGTCAGGTTGGCGACCGGTCGCAGCCCGCACGCCTCGATGGTCTCCTGCACGGCGCTGCCGAGTACCCCTGTAGTTACACCGGGCGCCGCCAGTTCAATCACTTGCTCCAATCCTTTCAGCGCGGCTGCGCGCAGTTCGTCGTGGCGCGAGCTGTCGATTTCGACGGTGAGCGCGTTGTCACCGATGTAGCCGTCGATTTCCACGCCGACGTCGAGCTTCACCAGCTCGCCCGCCTTGAAGCGGCGGTCGGTGCGCGACGACGGCGTCCAGTGCGCCGCCTCCTCGTCAGTGGCGACGTTGACCGGGAACGCCAGTCCGCCACCGTTGCGGCGCACGTAATCCTCAATCCGGGTGACCGCCGCCAGCACGTCGCCCTCTACAACAATGAGCTTGCGCCCGTACTGCAGCGCGTCGCGCGCCAGCTCACCGGCGTGGCGCCATTTTGCCAGCTCGTCAGCCTCCAAGCGACGCCTCCAGTTCTACGGCGGAAATCGCGCCGGCGCGCAGCACCTCACAGCCGTCGGCAGTTACACGCACGACCGTCGACGGCTCGCCTTGCGGGGACACACCGTCGAGATAGCGCGCGGCGTCGCCCAGCGCCGCGCGCGCTTCCACCAGCGTTTGCGCCGGCGATTCGCCGTGGCGGTTGGCGCTGGTCGTCACAAGCGGCAATCCCGCCGCCAGCGCCAGCGCGACGGGGTGGTCGGGGACGCGCAGGCCAATGGTCCCGTCGCGGCCGACGCCCTCCGGCAGCGCGCACGCCGCGGGCAGCACCAGCGTCAGCGGCCCCGGCAGCCAGCGCGCAGCGAGCGCCTCCGCGGCGGGCGACCGCTCGCCGAGCACCCAGAGCTCGTCAGGGGAACCGACCATCACGCTGAGCCCATCCGAAGAGCGCTTCTTAAGGCGCAGCAGTCGCGCGACTGCTGCGCCGTCGAGCGCGCTACAGCCGAGCCCCCAGAGCGTGTCGGTCGGGTAGACCAGCAGCCCCCCGCCCCGCAAATGCGCCCGCGCCGCGTCGATTTCCACGCTGGGGCAATAGCGGCCGCCAAAACCGTTTGCGGCTCAGCGCAGCTTGAGCGGAACGTAGGTGCGGTCCGCCTTACCGACGTAGCGCGCGCGGGGGCGAATCAGCCGGTTGTCGCCGTACTGCTCGAGCACGTGCGCGGTCCAGCCGGCGACCCGTGACATTGCGAAGAGCGGCGTGAAAAGATCGGTGGGAATATCGAGCCCGTAGAGCAGCGTCGCCGAGTAGAAATCGACGTTGGTAATGAGCGGCTTCGCCACCTTGACCGCCTGCTCGATGGCGACGCTGGTATCGAAGAGCGTCGTGTCGCCCCGCTCTTCCCACAGCGCGCGCGACGACGCCTTAAGGTGCGGCGCGCGCGGGTCGTCCACCTTGTAGACCCGGTGGCCGAAGCCCATGATGCGCTTCCTGGCGGCAATCCGCTCCGCCACCCACGCTTCCGCCGCGTCGGGCGAGCCGACCTTGATAATCATCTCCATCGCCTTCTCGTTGGCGCCACCGTGCAGCGGGCCACTGAGCGTCCCGACGGCGGAAGTGATGGCCGAGTGGAGGTTCGCCAGCGTGCCGGCGGTGACGCGCCCGGAGAAGGTGGAGGCGTTGAAACCGTGGTCGGCGAGCAGGATCAGGTAGAGGTCGAGCGCCTTCGCCTGCGTTTCGGTCACCTCGCTACCGAGCAGCATGTGCAAGAAATCGGCGCCGTGCCCCCGTTCGGGGTTCGCCTCGATTGGCACCTGCCCTTCGCGTAGCCGATGAATCATCGCCACCGCGGCCGCAATCTGCCCCACCAGCCGCAATGCCTTGGGCGGCAGCTCCTTGAGGGGCACGTTCGACTCGTAGTGGCCCAGCGCTGAGACGACCGTGCGCAGCGTGCTCATGGGCGAGGTGCGCCCGGCGAGCTGCTCGATGACCTGCTTCACCTCGGGCGGCAGCACGCGGGCGGCGCCGATGCGCGCACGCATGTCATCGAGTCGCTCCGCCGAGGGCAGACTGCGGTCGTAGAGCAGGCAGACCACCTCCTCGAAACTGGAGCTAGCGGCGAGGTCGTCGATGCCGTAGCCGCAATATTTCAGGATACCCTTCTCGCCGTCGATGAAGCTGAGCGTCGTGTCGGCTGCGACGATTCCTGAGAGCCCTTTTGTCGGCTCAGGGAGGGCGGTGCTAGCTTCACTGCGGGAGGCCACGGCCGGCGCACGGGAGTCCAATATTTAGTGTTTGCCGAATTCAGGCCTGCGGCTCGTAGCGCGTCACCCGCACACCGAGGTCGCCCCAGATGGCGGGACGCTGCATTACTTCAGCGAGCTTGGCGTCGAACGCCGCTTCGAGGTCTACGTCCATCGCAATGGCGTGGCCCAGCGTCAGGATTAGCAGGTCGGCCAGCTCCTCCGCGCGCTCCGCCTGCGGCTTGCCTTTCGTAATGCACTCGGCCAGCTCGCCGACTTCCTCCATCATCAGCAACAGCCGGTACGCCATATCGTGGCCGTTGTTCCCGGCGAAATCGTGCTTCTCGTGGAAGGCGCGCACGCCAGCAATCATTTGCGCGAAGCTTTGCGACATGGTGCCCCAGCACCGCCGCCACCTAATCCTTTTCGGCCACCCGAGCGGCGAGCGCCGCGCACGCCATGAAGTCCTCGGCCGCCTCGCGCAAGCTCCCGACGCTGGCGGCAACGATGCGCACCTCTAGCGTCGCGCCGTCGCGCTCCAGCGTCACCCAGCCCGCGTTGTCGGGACCAGTGGCGACGGCAACTGCCGCAGCGACTGCGGCGGAGGGGAAGCGAAGCGTCAGCCCCAGCCGCTGCTGCTGCGCGCCGCGAATCGCCTTCTGCGCGCCGCTGCCGTATTGCGCCGCCTTCTTCGGCCGCTGCGCAATCACGGCCGGCAGTCCCAGCGCCGCGGCGGCCGCGCGCAGCGGCCCCTTGCCGGGCGCGAGGATGCGCTCCACCTGCGGGAACGCATCTGCAGCGGCGACGACGCGCGCGTCGAGAAACGGGCACGCCACTTCGCGGTCGAAGTGGCGCGCGATTACTTCTTCGCGCTGCGGCAGCCGCGCCTGCAACTGCGCCACCTCCGCGGCGAGGTCGGGGGCGGCGGCGGAGCGCCGGAAGCGGTCGTAGCCGCCGAAAAGTTCGTCGGCGCCCTGTCCGCAGAGCAGCAGCGGGTGGGTCGCCTCGCGGGCGACCAGCCAGAAAGGGAGCATAAACTCGACTTCCTGCCGCGAGAGCGTCAGCGTGGCGGCCAATTCCTGACTGACGGCGACCATTTGTGCTGGGGAAATCTTAAGACGACGAATATTTAAATTCAAGAGCGCTGCCGATTCCTCCGCCGCGCCGAGGTCGTGCGCGCCCGGCGTGCCGACCACCAGAAGCTCGATTTCGTCGTGGCGCGACGCCAGCATCGCGACCAGCGACGAGTCGACGCCGCCCGAAAACGCGACCGTGGCAGGACCGCTCGCGGCAGCGGCGACTGCTGTCTCGATAGCGCTGGCCAGCTGCGCAATTCGCACGTCGCCCACTTTATCGCCCACTTTACCCAATCAATGACGCCGCATGCAGGAACTTGCTAAGCGCCTTCAACGCGCTGCGGGCGCGGGTTTCGCTGCTGACGTCGGTCACGACCACGATGCCGGAGCGGAAGAGGATGAAACTAGCGGAAGGTTCGTCGAGCCGCATCACCACCCCCGCGAAGCGGGGCGGGTCGTAGTCGGCGGTGGGGACCGCCGCCGCGATTGCGGCTAGGTCGAGCGTCGTGCCTAGGTCGGCACGCATCACCATGTTCTCCAACTTGACGCCCTTGCGCAGGCTCACCTTGGGGTCGAGCGCCTTGATTGCCTTGCGGAGCTGCGTGACCGCCTCGCGGCCGGAGGCCAGGTCCTCGACGCCGGTGACGTAGAGCTTGCCGCTGCCGAACACCAGCCCGGTGCGCCCGCCGGCGCCGTCGCCGTCAAGGTCGACAATCACGGACGGGGTCAGCCCGCGGGTATACTGGGCGTGCTCAAGCACGCTTCCGAGCCGCACCAGTTCGACCTCCTTGCCGAGGCTCGAGGAGGCGATAACATTCTTCACCTGCAGCGCAACCATCGACCGGCGAGTCCTGCTCCCGGTTTAAGAGATTGGCGTCACGGGAATTCGTCGAAAGGATACGGCTCAGAATCCCGCCGGCCAAGCAGGATTTGCAGCTCCGGCACCGTCAGCAGCGGGATGCTCCACGTCGGGCCATCCTCGATGGCGACGCGCGGGCAGGCGGTAATCACCGCCGCACCGATGCCGAGCCCCGCGAGCTGCCCCTCCGACTGGTGGATGCCGCCGATGAGCAGCGCCTCGTGGCCCGCGTCGCGCAACTCCCCTGCCAGGCGTTCCGCCAGCGCCAGCCGCTCCTGCCCGATTTGCGTCGAGAACAACACCGCCCAGCGCTGCGCCCGCCCGCCCGCGGCAATCGCCGCGTAGCGCTGCCGCAGGAAGAGGTCGGCGTCCGCCTCGGTCACCGCGCCGCTGTGCGGGTCGAGGCACGCTACCGGCTTGCCGGTCGAGAGCGCGACAGTCAGCGGATGGAAGACGCCGGTGCCGAGATAGAGATAGCCGGGGACGTCGAGGCTGCGCGCCGCCGCCGAGCTACAGCCGAGCAGCTGCCCCGGCGCCGCCAGCCGCGGGCCGCCCTCGCCGACCGCCGGCGTGAAGCCCGCCGCGGCGAGCCGCTCCTGCAGCTCCCCGAGCAGCTGCAAGTGCTGCGCGGTCGTGACGACACCGATGCGCTCGGGCAACAGCTCGCGCAGCCGTGCGATGGTCTTGTGGGGGAGCTTCAGTGCGCCGGTGTGCTGCACCGGGACGAAGTGGACCGGTACCGCGTAGCAGTCAGCGTGATACGGCATCGGCAGGTGGCCCAGATGCACCAGCGCGTCGACGCCCACTTCCGAGAGCGGGCGGTCGGCCAAGTCGCAGGCGCCGAAGGTGGGCTCGCCCCACAGTAGCACCTCTGCGCCGCTCAACTGCGCCAGCCGCGCTACGATGTCAGGCGCGCGCGGGCGCAGCCCCTCGGGAACCTGCAGCCCGATGCGCTTCGCGCCGGAAAGATGCGGCGCAAGCGCGTCGATGCCGCTCTCCCAGTCAAAGCGTGGTTCAGCCATCCGGGATTTCCTCCTCGATTACCAGCGGCCCCATGTAGGCGCATTTCTGGCAGCGGTATTTACTGCCGGTGACCAACCCCGCCTCGTAATCAATATCAGTCGAG
Organism: Candidatus Thalassarchaeaceae archaeon; assembly: GCA_963578705.1. GTDB lineage: Archaea > Thermoplasmatota > Poseidoniia > MGIII > CG-Epi1 > UBA8886. Next base: position 1,672 of record CAUZDT010000011.1, on the reverse strand, counting down.
CCGCAGTCGGGGCAGCGCAACACCCTCATTTCCCCGACTCCAGCCGCAGCAGCCCCAGCTCGAGCATGCGCTGCAGCCATTTCTGCACCCGCTCCGCCGCCGGTGCCGCCTCTTCGCCGAACTCCGCCTCGAGCGCCGCCACCAGCCCGGCGACGGTGTGTGCGCCGTCGCACTTCAGCCACAGGAAAGTCGTGTAGCGGTCGAGCGGCCGCCGCAGCTCCCCCGGCCCACCGATGCGGTCGCGCACCCACCCCTCGAGCCGCGAGAACTCCTTGGCGTGGGTGATAACCGCCAGGCCATCCTCCAGCTCCCAGCTCGCGTCCTGCTCGTTGCGCAGCGGCCGCGCGTTCAGCACCGCCGCCGAAGGAGCGATGTCGTCGGCTACCGTGTCGACGTTCACACTTTCTCCAGCGCCACCAATAGCATCATTGCCAGCGCGCAGCCGCCTGACGCAACCGACCAGCGCAGCGTCCGCTCGCGGTCCCGCCAGGCGTGCCGCGCGACCCACGCAATCCAGCCGGTCGCCAGCGTCGCCAGCAGCAGCACGCCGAACAGCAGGAGCCAAGGGTCCACGGCGCGCCACTGGAGCACGGTGGAAAACGGTAACGCCAGCTTCGCAAGCCGAATCTTTCCTATTTTGGTAAACACAGGTTTACGGGCAAAAGTGGTAGCCCCGCCCGGATTCGAACCAGGGTCACGTGGTCCAGGGCCACGTATGATGGACCGCTACACTACGGGGCTACGGCCGCGGCACGGCTGCACCGGGGATTTACCCTTTGCGCCGCTTCTTCCCAAGCGAGCTGGCACGGTCGCCCTGTCAGCGCAGTCCGGCCGTCACGTTCACTGCCTGCAGGTCTTGGCGTAGTGGCCTTCACCGCCGCACTTGCTGCAGCGCGCTTTCTGACCTTTTCTGCGCCCGCGCCCGCTCGTACGCTTCGTCTCGAGCGACCCCATCGCTGAGACCTCCGGGTCGCTCTCCAGGTCCGGGTCGCCCAGGTCGACCACCACTGGCTCCGTCAGCAGTGGCACCTCCGGCTCAACCTCTAGGACCTCCTGCGGCTCGATGACCGGCGTCGCGACGAGCGGCTCGTCGATCATCTCCGCCTCGATAATTACCGGCTCAACGGAGGCCGGCGCCTCCGGAAGCGGCTCGGGCTCCGCCGTGACCGCTTCAGCTTCCGCCGGCTCGGGCTCCGCTGGCTCGGGCTCGGCTGGCTCGGGCTCGGCTGGCTCGGCCGCTTCCGGCTCCACTTCTGGCTCCGGCTCCGGTTCTGTCTCCACCAACTCAGGCTCGACAGGGGGCACCTCGACCGCTTCCGCATCCACAGGCTCCGGCTCGGGCTCCGCCTCGACGGCATCCGCCACGTCCGTTTCGCCGACCTGCGTGACGAATGACGAGAGCAGCGTCCGCTGCGCCCCGTCACTGAACTCTACCTCGAGCCGCCAGTGCTCGTCCTTGGGCCGGCTCTCCCGCACGACGCCAGTCCCAAAGAACTCGTGATGTACCTCGACTCCCGGCGGGAATGGATTCTCGCCGGAAGCTACCGGCTCGGGCGCCTCTTGTTCGGCCACGGCGGGCTCGGCTATGACAGGTTCAGCCTCTGGTTCCGTATCAACTTCAACCGGCTCGGCCACGACAGGTTCAGCCTCTGGTTCCGTATCAACTTCAACC
>CAUZDT010000010.1:0-27988 GCA_963578705.1 Candidatus Thalassarchaeaceae archaeon | reverse complement strand
CTGGGAAACCAGGTAGATGGCGATAATCACCATCAGGTAGGGGAACCCCTTCCAGCTCAGCGCGACCAGCGCCAGCGTCATCCCCGCCAGCCCCGCGTAGCCCAGCGCCAGCCGCTCGCTCTGCAGGAAGTCGGTGAAGCCGTGTTTGATACTCTCGCCGGAGCGCCAGTCGGCGACCCAGCGCGCGTCATTACCCTCGGTGAGGGCGCGCATGAAGAAGAAGAAGGCGCAAGTCCCGAAGAATATGATATACGAATCGTGGTCCGCCAGCGAGAGGGTCGAGTGCGAAACGTGGCCCGAGTTGACAGCGATGAAGAGCGCCCCCAGCAATCCCGCTTCGCGGCCGAACTGCGCGCGGCCGATGGCGTAAACCGGAAAAACAATCAGCGCGCCGTAAACCGCCGGGAGCACTTCCATCGCCCACCAAGTCGATTCGGCGGCGTCGCCGAAGAAGGGCGCCAGCACTAGCCCCGCAATCGCAATCGACCAGTCGAAGAGCGGCGGCCGGTTGTTGTTGGCGCCGTAGGGGTAGTTGAGCATCTCGTCGCGGACGAGGTGTTCGCCGTTTTCCATGACGTAATCGACGACCCGCTTATGGTAGTAGGGGTCGCTCCCGCCGGTGAGCTTGAAGCCATCCTCGGTCGCGGTATCCAGCGTCCAGGCCGAGCGAATCGTCAGCGCCAGCAGGAAAATCCCGAGCACTGCCAGCAGGCTGGGCCAGTGGACTGGTGTCGACTCGACCTGCCGCTTTTGGGGGGCGGCGGGAGCAATGGCGGCAGCTGCGCTGGGTCGCTGTAGCGGGCGACTGCGTATGCCATCACGGCGCCTGCGCGTGCTTCGAGCCATGTTGAGTCCCTGGATACCCTTCGGCACGAAGGGCGGAGGGGGCGCCACTCGCTGGTTTATATAAGCGCTATCTCGAACACGCCGTGCGCGCGAGGGGTCAGTGCGCTGGCAGTAGCTTCCCGCTGCATTCGCCAAAGCCGACGCGATAGCCGTCGCCCTGGCACCAGCCGATCAGCGTGACGGTGTCGCCGTCCTGAATCGAGCCGCGCTGCTCGCCCGAGTCGAGGGTCAGCGGTTGTTCGCCGCGCCACGCCAGCTCGAGCATCGAGCCACGGCTGTCGTCGGTCGGCCCCGAGATGGTGCCGGAGGCGAGCAGGTCGCCGGTACGCAGGTTGCAGCCGCCCGAGGCGTGGTGCGCCAGCTGCTGCGCCATCGACCAGTAGAGGTGGCGGTAATTGCTCCGGCAGAGGCGCGTTGCGTCACCGCCGTCGGGCGCGAGCCAGACTTCGAGCGCGATGTCGAAGGCGCCGTCGCCGCCGCCGCGCAGGTTCTCCAGCGGCGCCGGCTCCTGCGCGGGACTGGCGCAGCGGAACGGTTCCAGCGCGTCGAGTGTCACGACCCAAGGCGAGATGGTGGTGGCGTAATTCTTCGCCAGGAACGGCCCGAGCGGCTGGTATTCCCACTTCTGGATGTCGCGCGCCGACCAGTCGTTGACCAGCACCATCCCGAAGATGTGCGACTCGGCCTCCCCGATAGGGACCGGGTCGCCCAACCCGTTGCCGGGGCCGATGAAGAAGCCCATCTCAAGCTCGAAGTCGACCATGCGGCTGGCGCCGAAGACTGGCGGCTGCGCGTCGTCGGGGCGCGTCTGCCCTTGCGGTCGTCTTACGGGGGCGCCGCTCACCACGATTGAGGAGGAACGGCCGTGGTAGCCCACGGGCAGATGCAGCCAGTTCGGCATCAGCGCATTATCGGCGCCGCGGAACATGGTCCCGACGTTGGTCGCGTGCTCGCGCGACGAGTAGAAGTCGGTGTAGTCGCCGACGTCGACCGGCAGCTGCAGCTCGACCGCGTCGACCGGCAGCAGCGCCCGCTCGCGCAGTTCCGTGTCGTCGCGCAGCTCGCCGCAGTCGTCGCGCAGCAGCCGGCTCAGCGCCTGGCGGGTGGCCGACCACGCTTCGCGGCCGAGCGCCATGAAGGCGTTCAGCGTCGGCTCGTGGAACGCTTCGGTGCCGGTGACCGGCGTCTCATCGAAGGCGCCGGCTTCGTCGAGCACCGCCAGATCGAGCACGAAATCGCCGATGGCGGAGCAGACGCGCAACTCTCCACCTGCCTTGGGGCAACTGACCCCGAACGGCAGGTTCTGGATTGGAAAATGCGAGTCCGCATCGACTTCGACCCACGACCGCAACGTCGGGTCATTGGCGTCGCCAGCCATCAGAGCCACCCCATATCGCGCAGGTCAGCCACCGGCTCGGCAAAAGAGCAACTCCCCTGCCCCAGCAGCGCGTTTTCGCGCAGCCGCGCCACATCTTCGGCGCGCACCAGCCGCCCGCGCCACTCGACGCCGACGCCGGTCAGCGCGAACGCATCGGGTGATTGGTCGGCGATGACGCCCGCCAGTTCCTGCCAGTTGAGGTCGGTGGTGTGCGCCAGCATCCCGCCGACGTAGAGGTTCAGGAAGCCGTGCATCTCGGTTTCGATGCCTTTATCGTAAAACCGCACTGGATGGTGCAGCCCGGCGGTGAATTTGGCCGGTACTCCGGCGTCGCGCGCGGCAACGATGAAGCGCGCGACCTGCTCGGGCGCCGGGAACGCGTCAGTGTTTACGCCGCCGCAACGCAGCTTCGCCCCGGCGCTCGCGGCCGCGAGCGCCGCCAGCGTCGCTTCGAGATGCTCATCAACCGCGAACTCGTGGAACTGCGCCAGCTCCGCCCCGCGCAGCCGCTCGGCGACCGCCGCGACGAACGCGTCGGAGACCGGCAGCGGCGGCAGCCGCGCTTCGAAACTCTCGACCGCGACCGTGTCGCCGTGCGCAGCGCGAAAGTTTTCGATGGCGGCGAGGTCGGCGTCAAGATTCTTTAAATATTTGTCTTCGGAGCGACCGCCCTTCCCCAGCGCAGCGATTCGCAGCGTTTTCGGGAACGCCTTGAGGTGGGATTCCAGCTCGTCCAGCCGTTGCGCCGGGATGATGAAGCGTCCCAGCATCCACGCTTCCGCGTCGCCGAGGTGGGCACTGTATTCGCGCACCGCCGCTTCCAGCGGAAGCTGCGCCGGCGGGAAGAGCCCGGCGTAGTCCACCATCCCGGCCAGCAGCGCGCGTGCGGGTCGCATCGGCGCCGACTTCAGGCGGCCGGTATTAGGCTTTCAGGCGGCCGTTCTAGTCCTGCTTGCCGTGCGAATCGGCCATCCAGATTCCGCCGGTCATCAGCAGGAAGAACAGGATGCCTGCGGTCCAGGCAATCTCGGCGTCCGGCATCTTCATCTCGATGAACCTGAAGGCTATGGTACAGACAATCCACACGAAGGTGACGAACAGCATGATTTGGGCGTCGCTGCCCCGGTCATCTGCCCCCGCACTCATCCCGGCAGTCCCTCCACCATTCCAAACGTTAGCCAGGTAAGCGCGAACAGGATGATGAGCATGACTATCATCACGATGGTGCCGGTCATGGCGCTGGCGGACCCCGGCGTGGCTGGCGTCCAGTTCACGGTCGGAAGGTTGGAGGTCTCCTGCCCCCGTCCGGCCACCACGCCGTTGCGGATGGTCTCCACGAATGCGTAGAGGAAGAGCAGAAGCACGACCGCCATCACGATTCCGCCGATGCCGACCAGCGCCATCAAGCCCGGAATCCACCCGTGCAGGTCATATTCTGGGGCGAGCGTGCGTCGCGGCGCGCCGAGGTATCCGGCGATGATGCCTGAGATTCCAAAGAGGTAGACGCCGGCAGTGAGCAGCCACGGCAGGCGGCACATCAGTGACGGGTTCCAGAGTTGCCGGCCGGAGAGGGACGGTACGATGTACATCAGCAATCCGATGAAGGTCAGCGTGACGGTGCCCACGGTGAAGAAGTGGAAGTAGGCCGGTATTACGAAGGTATCCGAGAGCAAGCCCGCGAACTTCACTTGGATGAGTATGTTGGCCAGCACCCCCCCGGCGGCGGCGGCGACCGTGGCGGCGGCAATCGAGTTGAAGGCGGGGTTGCCCCACGGCAGGTCGCGCATCCAGCTGAACAGCCCCGGGCGCGCGCCGCTGGTCCGCGCACTCGCCTCGAGGGAGACCAGGATGACGAGGAACACCATGATGGTCGGGATGCTGATGAACATGGCGAGGGTCGAGGCGACGGTCTTCATCGTCGCCGAAACGCTGGGGTCAAGGAACATGTGGTAGAGGAAGGTGGGTGGTAGCACGACCAGGTAGAGCGAGAAGACAATCTTCGAGAAGCGGTCGCTGAAGATGCTCTTCACCCCGGTCGTGATTTCTGCCAGCACGTACCAGACCAGCACCGTCGACAGCAGCGGCAGGTAGTGCATGTTGTGGAATTGCACGTGGTAGGCGCTCTTGTAGTCGAAGCCTTCTATCGGCTCGATTACACCGAACGCCACCAAGGCGGCCTTTCCAAACACGTTGAGCGCTGCCAGCGAGGTGATGGTGAGCAGGGCGGCCCACAGCGTGGCGGCGAAAGTGATGGAGGACCAGTTCTCGACCCTGCCCTCCCACTTTGCCATCAGCGGAGTAACGATGCAGGGGAGGGAGACGCACAGCAGCCCCAGTCCAAGCAGGACGTAGCCGAGGTAGAACCAGTCGGAGCCCTCCATTCCTTCCGAGAGCGGGGCCAGCCCTTCGTAGGTGATTGCCGCCCCCAGCCACGGTGCGGCCTGGTTCATCAGGAAGCCGGCCGACATCAGCCCGAAGCCGAGCCACGCCAGCGGGCGCCAGGCCAGGCGGTCGACCCCCTCGGTGTAGGTGAGGACGAAGACGTACGCCATCGCCACCTGCACGAAGTAGAGCCAGTAGTAGAACACCGTGGTCGCATGCAGGGTCAGCACGGTGTAGGCGAGGGTCGACTCGAGTTCGATGAAACCCCCCTTGACCATCACTAGCACCAAAGCGTAGAGCACCCCGAGTCCGAGCGTAAACAGGCTGGCGAGGATGAAACCCCACAGCAGCTGCCGGTCCCCTGCGGGCAGCCCCGCCAGCGTTGCTTGCAGACCCCCGCCGTTCTCCGCGACGCTGTCGCCACTCTCCTCGGTGTCCACGTCCGAGGGGGTGTCGTCGCTCATGTCACACTACGACGATGCTGCCGCTCATGGAGTTGTGGTCCTTGCCGCAGTAGTAGGTGCAGTAGAGGGTGTAAGTCCCCGGCTCGTCGAAAGTCAGTCTCGTTTCAAGCACAAATCCCGGAGTCAGCCGAATCATCTGGCTGCCGGAGTCGGTGTTGATTGAGGCGCCATGGTAGACGTCCAGTGCCATCATGTTGAACTGGTACTCGACACCGGCCTCGAGCTGGATTGCCGCTGGAGTATAGCCCCACTGGTAGGCGGCGAGGTAGACCGGGCTCATCGACATCCGATGCCCGCCCATTATCATCCAGCCCGGGTCGGGGGCGACAACGATGCCGAGCGATTCGTTCCAGTTGTCGGACTCGAAGCGGAGGGCGGTCTGCATGAACTCGCCCGCAGTCATCCCCCCGCCGCCACCACCGTGGCCGGCGTGGGCGCCGCTGTCACCGCCTCCCCCCTCCGGGGCGAAGGCACCGCCCAGAATCCAGGGGATAATCAAGAGGACAAGCGAGAGGCCGGTAAGCAAGACGTAGAGTGGCTCGCTGGAGCGGTTCATCGCTGCCTCCCCCGCTTCCGGAGGCTGGCTACGATGGAGGTTGCTGCGAGGGCGGTGGCCGTCGCCCCCAGTCCGAGGCCGGGGGTATCTTCCTCCTCCTCGCGTCCGTCCATATCCATCTTGGTGGCGGTATGGACGGCGCTGTCGTTGTTGGTCCAGGTGACGCTGGTGCCGGGCTTGATCAGCACCGCGCGCGGCTCGTAACTGAAGTCATTGATGTAAATGGTGACGTCCTTGGCGCTGGCATTGGTGTCATCGGATACATTCACCCAGCCGGTGAAGTCGGCGAAGCCCTTGTCGGGGGAATGTGGTTTGCAGTAGAACATGTCGTTGGTCGCCATGGAGAAGGTGTGTGTCCAGTTCGCTCCCTGCTCCAGTTCGCCGCTGTCCCACAGCTCCGTCTCGCTGGCGCTCGTGGACGGCAGGGCGAAGAGGAGCGGCAGGAGCGGCAGCAGGGCAGTCGTTATGCGGGATGCGGTTCGGGGCGCTCCTTTTTCCATTTTCCCGTTTTTCACACGTCCCGCTGCGGGCAGGATATGCCCCTGCAAGATTACATGCCACTACCGAAGCGGTAATGCGCAACCTCGTTATAAATGGTTTTTCCACGCCTTTGGGGTTTCCAGTACCTTCCCCGGGGTGGCAGGGGTGGCCAGCCGCTCGATTTCAAGCGCCGGCAGCCCCTAGTGGCCCGGCCCGAGCAGCGCCACCATCAGTACCAGCAGCATCCCCAGAATAACGAATCTGGTCGGCGACTCGCCGTCGTGGTTGTGGCTGTGCACCTGGGGCAGGACGTCCACCGTCGCGACGTAGAGGAACGTCCCGGCCGAGAAGAGCAGCGCCAGCCCGACGTTGGCGTCGCTCGCCAGTGCGCTGTCGCGCAGGGCGTAGAACGCTAGGATAGCCGCCAGCGGCGACGTCAGCGCGAAGAGCAGCAGGTAGAGCCGCGACCGCGCCTGCCCGGTCTTGATGTGTGCCAGGAACGACGCCAGTCCGAAGGCAGTCGGTCCTTTGTGGAGCATGATGGCGACGAAGACAATCAGCCCCGTCTCGGTGCTGCTGGTGACCGAGGCACCGAGCGCCAGCCCGTCGACCAAGGCGTGGATGACCAGTCCGATGGTCGCCGAGAGGCTCAGCAGCTCGCGGTCCTCCTCATGGTGGACCGCGTGCGGCAGCCCGAAGAATTCGAGCAGCAGCATCAGCGTGAAGCCGGCTAGGATCGCGCCGCCGAGAAACAGTGGCGCGATTCCGGCCGCCCCACCCAGCGTCAGCTCCAGCCCCTCGGGGATGATGACCAGGAAGGCGGAGCCGACCAGCACCCCGGCGCCAAGCGCCATGAACTGCTCCAGCCGCGCGTGGGAAAAACGGAAGCCGAGCGGGATGTAGCCGAACGCCAGCGCGCCGGCGAACATGATTGCCGCCAGCAGGAAGATGATTGTCTGGTCGTCCATCTATTCCTCCATCAGGCCGGGTGCAGCGCCGGCGCGGCCAACAGCATTGGGAATCGCACGCCGGGACAGTGCTGCCCTATTATTACCCCTGCCGCAGGGCAATCCCTTCCAGTTCCGCGACCTCCGTAGCGGACAGGACCCCCGTCCGGCACGCCAAGGCATCGGCCATGTGCGCCGCGTCGGTCGTGCCGGTCAGCGGCAGCATCCCCAGCTCGAGCGCTAGGCAGAAGATGACCTGTGCCGGCGCCAGCGAATGCGCGTCGCCGATTCCGGCGACGCGCTGGCCCAGCCATACTTCGCGGTTGGCGGTCAGCAGGCTGAAGCCCTGGTAAGCGATGCTGTGCTCGCGGCACACCTGCCGCACCTGCCAGTCCCAGCCGGTGGCGGCGAAGCAGCGGTTCTGGACGAAGGTCGGCCTGACGGTGGCGCGGTCGAGCAGCATCTCCAGCTGCCCGGAGTCAAAATTGCTGACGCCAAGCGCCCGCACGCGACCATCAGCGTGCAGCGCCTCCATCGCGAACCACGCTTCCCAATCCTGCTCCATCAGCCCCGGTCGTTGGCTGGGGCCGTGCAGCAGGTACGAGTCCAGATAACTGGTGCGTAGGTGTTCCAGCGAGCTCTCGAAAGACTGCCGCACTTGTTCGCCGACCGGCGCCGCCGGGTCGTACGGCAGTCTCTGGTCCTGCCCCGGCCGGTGGGTGAACTTGGTCTGCAGGAACAGCTCCTCGCGGGCGACCGTGCCGGCCGCTATCGCGCGCGCGACCGCCTCGCCCGCCGCCGCCTCGTTGTAGTGCTTGCGCTGGTTGGCGGCGTCGATGCCGCGGAACCCCTGCCGCAGCGCCAGTTCGACCAGCGGGCCGGTGCGCTCTTCTTTCCAGGCGGTGCCGTACAGGAACGGCGGCAGCGCATCGGTGGGACTCATGGTTCTGGGTGGGATTCAGCGGGTACCATGTAAACGGCTGCGCTCGCTTCAGGTCCCGAGCGCGTCCTCGAAGCCTTCGCCGTCGGAGAGCCAGGAGCGGCCGTAGTCGCCGTCCTCGATATCGAGGGCCTGTTTGGCAACCTTGAGCGGGTAGTAGGTATCGACCATCACCGCCAGCTCATCCGTCGCCTCGGCGCCGATACTTGCCTCGTAGCGGCCGGGGTGCGGGCCGTGGGTGATGCCGTCGGGGTGGAGCGTGATCGAGCCGTATTCGATACCCTTGCGCGACATGAACTTCGGGCTGGCGTAGTAGATGACCTCGTCGGACATGACGTTGGCGTGGTTGTAGGGCGCCGGGATGGCATCCTCGCCGAAGTCGTAGGGACGCGGGCAGAAACTGCACAAGACGAAATTATCGCCCTGGAAGGTCTGGTGGACCGGCGGCGGCTCGTGGTAGCGGCCGACAATCGGCTCGAAGTCGTGGATGCTGAAAGCATACGGGTAGTAGTAGCCGTCCCAGCCGACGACGTCGCAGGGGTGGTGGGCCAGCGTAACCTCGGTCAGCAGGTCACGCTGCTTGACGATGATGGCGGTTGGCTCCTGCTTGTCGACCGTCTTGAGATTTTCGGGCACGCGCCAGTCGCGCTCGCTGAAGGGCGAGCGCTCGATGAGCTGGCCGTATTCGTTGCGATAGCGCTTGGGTGTGCGCACCTCACCCTTTGCTTCAGTGATGAAGAAGCGCTGATCACCTTTACCAAGGTGGTAGCGGTGCAGGATGCCGCGCGGAATAACGAGGTAGTCACCTTGACTGTAGGTGAGTTCCCCGAAGGCGGTCTCGAGCGTCCCGCTCCCGTCGCTGACGTAGACGATTTCGTCGGCCTGCGCGTTGCGGTAGTAGAACTCGTCTTCCGCGTCGGGAAACGCCATCCAGAGCGTGACGTCGTTGTTGAACATAATCGCCGTGCGGTCGAGCACCGGGCTTCCGCCGCGCTTCAGCCGGTCGGAAAAGAAGTGGCGCATGCGCAGCCGCTGGTCGGGGTCCTCCTCGAGCTTGACTTCGCGCAGCAGTTTCGTCCCGACGACGGCGGTGGGGCGGTGGAGATGGTAGAGCAGCGACGACGGTCCGACGAACCCCCTGTTGCCCTTCAGCTCCTCGTAATAGATGCCGCCCTCCGGCTTGCGCAGCGCCATGTGCCGCTTCTTCGGCAGCTCACCCAGCCGGTGGTAGCGGTGCATCAGAGATTCCCGCGGGCTGCCTGTTCCAGCTCGATGGCCTCGAACAGCGCCTTGAAGTTGCCGTAGCCGAAGCCGCGCGAGCCCTTGCGCTGGATGACCTCGTAGAAGAGCGTTGGCCGGTCCTCGACCGGTTTGGTGAATAATTGTAGCAGGTATCCTTCGTCATCGCGGTCAACGAGGATGCGCAGCCTGCGGATTTCCGCCATGTCCTCGTCAATCGCACCGACGCGCTTCTGCAGCGTGTCGTAGTAATCGTCGGGCACGTGCAGGAACTCGACGCCATTGGCGCGCAGCTTCTCAACCGCCTTGATGATATCATCGGTCAGCAGCGCAATGTGCTGGACGCCGGGGCCGTCGTAGAAGTCGAGGTACTCCTCAATCTGCGACTTGCGCCGCCCCTCGGCAGGCTCGTTGAGGGGGAACTTGATGCGACCGTTGTCTGACTCCATTACCTTCGACATGAGCGCGCTGTACTCGGTCGAGATATCCTCGTCGCTGAAGTGCTGCTGCTGGCTGAAGCCGAGGACGCTAGCGTAGAAACCGGCCCACTCGTTCATCTTCCCCAGCTCGACGTTGCCGACGATGTGGTCGACGAACCGCAGCCCCACGGAATCGCCTGCAATCGCCGCGGCGCGGTAGCCTGGCAGGAAGGGGCCGTCGTAGTCGTCGTGCGAAATGAACGAGTGCAGCGTGTCGCCGTAAGTGTGAATCGCGGCGTGCCGCACCGACCCGTTTTCGTCCTTGAGCGTCCGCGGCTCGCTCGCCACTTTCGCGCCGCGCTCTACGGCGGCGGCGAAGCAGGCATCCGTGTCGCCAACGTGGAACGCGATGTCGCGCACGCCGTCGCCGTGCCGTGCCAGATGCGAGGACATGCCATTGTCGCCGCTGAGCGGGGTTGATAGCACCAGCCGCACGCGCCCCTGCTCCAGCACGTAGCTGGCGCGGTCGCGCACGCCCGTTTCCAGCCCGGCGTAGGCAACCTGCGAGAAGCCGAACGCCTGCCGGTAGTAGTAGGCGGCCTGCTTGGCGTTGCCGACCCACAACTCGACGTGGTGGATGGCTTTCAGCGGTATCGGGTCTTCGCTCATCCTGCCTCGGCAGGGCTCGGGGGGGGCTTAATATTAGTTATGAGCGCGGTGGGCGCGATTAATCAGGCCGCAAGGCGGTAATCCAGCTCCCACGCCACTTCGTAGCTGAACTCGAAATCCTCCGATTCGAGGTCGACCTCCCAGTCACCCACCTCGCCGTCGGCAGTCCAGCCCCAGGATTGCGTGTTCCCCGCCCCGACGGTCACGGCCTGCTGCTGCGTCTCCCCGGAAGGCGAAATGAGCGTGACGGTGACGGCGCTGGAGAGGAGCAGGTTCTCGCCGGTAATGGAAATCACGGTGCGGACCTCGCCGATGTAGGGGCTGGCAGCGATTGCCTCTGTCGCGCTGTCGAGCACATCAACATCGCCGCTTGCCTGCGCGCGCTGGTCGATGACCACCGGCTGGTAGGCGCGACTCTGGTGGCCATCCGCGGCCTTGGCGGTCAGCACGACGTAGTAGGCGCCGCCGGCATCCCACGCGTGCGACGCCTGTTCGCCGCTGGCGGTCGCACCGTCGCCGAAATCCCACTCCCACTCGACGAAGCCGCCGACCGACAGCGACGCGTCGAAATCGAAATTGGCGCCGTTCCACCCCTCGTCGTCGCTCGAGTCAAACCGCGCTTGCAGGAACGCCACCTCGGTCCCGACCAGCCGCGGGCCGACCATTTGCCAGATGACCAGCGAGATGACCAGGATTGCGAGCGCCGAGACGAGCCGGTCGGTGATTTGCTCCTTGCGCTCCGCCGAGAGCGCCGGCCACTTGAGCCGGTCGAGCATGGCGGCGACCGAGTCGCCGAAGATGAAGCCGCCGTCGAGCGGGACCGCCGGCAGCGCGTTGGTCATGCCGACCATCAGGTTGAGCCAGAAAATCCAGTAGAACAGGTTGGCTGTCATCCAGAAGAGCCCGTCGGGCAGCAGCCCCGGCAACCCGCTCGGCTCGAAGAGCGCGGTGAAATGCTCGGGGAACGGCTGCAGCTTCAGGAACGGCAGCGTGATGTAGCGCAGCAGCGACCAACCATCCCGCGCCGGATGCGCCAGCCCGTCGGTGACGGCCGACTGGTCGGTCACCGCGACGCCGAGGAAGCCTTTCCCTGACATCCACGGCTCGTAGTAATCGGGGTAATACTGCAGGTAGTAGCTCCCCTTGTCGTCAAGCGTGGCGTCGAAGCTGCGCGACTGCCCCTTGTCGAGCGCCTGCACAGTCACGTTCTGCCCCGCCCAGGTCTGGTTCAGCGCCCCGCCGAAGTCGGCGGCGCTCTCGATGTCGGTGCCGTTTACCGCGGTGAGCAGCATCCACGGCTCGAGGCCAGCTTCGGCGCCGGCGTAGTCAGCGACGACTGTCGCGGTCAGCGCGCCGTCGTGCGCCGGCTCGAGCGCCGCAACCATGCCCCACGAAAAGAGCAGTGCGAAGAGGAAAGCGAGCGTGATGTTCGACGCGGGGCCGGCGGCGTAGAGCCGCATGCGGTCAATGCGGCGCATCGCGACCATCTCTTCTTCGTCAGGCTCGACGAAGGCGCCGATCGGCGCGGCGAAGAAGAGCAGGCCGAGCGCTTTCAGCCGCACGTTGGCGACGCGCGCCAGAATGCCATGGCAGAACTCGTGCACCACAATCGCAATCGCGAGCGCGGCAATCCCATACCAGAGCGGGATGACCGGGTTGAGGCCGGGCAGCCCCAGCATCAGCTTTGGGGAGACTGCGGCTGACTTGGGGATATCAAAGACCAGGAACGCCTGCCACACCAGCAGTGACAGCATCGTCACCATCGTTCCGAAGACCATCACCAGCCCCACGTCGCCGAAGCGGCGCCAGACGGTGGGATACTGCGCCATGCGCTCGATGAAGAGCTTGCCGCGCCCGGTGCGCCACATCAGGAACGAGCGGCCCCAGATGAGGTCGAGGTCGAGCGGCTCGAGCTGCCCCCGGTTCTGCGCCCAGCGCAGCCCGCCCACCCACACGGCGACCAGCAGCGCGAAGCGCGTGTAGCCCGACGAGGGCGAGAAGCCGCCGAGCAGCAGCAGCGCCAGCAGGAACGTCAGCAGCCGCCAGTGCGCCAGCAGGAACGACTCGACGCGCGCGCGGTCGAGCGTGCGCACACTGTCGGAGAGCTGCCTGAAATCGGGAAGGCTGGCCACAGGTGCCGCGCGAGCGGGGGGCTTTATTTGTAGCCTGCTGCGCTGCGCGCGACGCTATGGCCAAGAAGAAGAAGGGCGAGAAGGCAGAGCCGTCGTTCGCGTTCCCCGAATTCGACCGCACCGAGTGGCTCGAGAAGGAGGTGCGCGACTCGAAGGCGGGGCTAATCGGCGTCGCCTGGGCGCTACTCGTCGGGCTCATGAGCTGGCAGCTCTTGCTCGCGACGGGGCAGGCGCGCTACGGGCTGCTCTTTGGCTTCGCCGCCTGCTTCGCCATTATCAAAATCCTGCCACTGCTAATCGACACCAGCAGCTTCGAGCGCAAGAGCTGGGCCGGGCCAATCCTGACGGCGCTCTTCGCCTGGCTGGGGGTCTTCATCCTGCTCTCGAATCCCCCCTTCAGCGACATCGCCCCGCCGCGCGTTGGCGGGCTCGATTTCTACGTCGAGGACGACGACGGCTGGAACACCACCGTCGCCCCCGACCACGACGCATCGCTGCTCTTCGTCGTCGACCTGCGCGACAACCGCGAAGTGACCGAGGCACGGCTGGCGCTGCAGAAGGATGGGGCGGGGCTGGTGCTCAACGGCGCGGCGTATGGACGGCTGCAGCCGTTGCCGGCCGGCAACGCATGGGGCGTCGAAGCGAGCTACGGCTGGTATTTCCTGCTCGAAGACGGGCTCGATTCGGGCAGCTACACCGTGCGCATCACCGCGTTCGACGAGCAGGGCAACGAGAAGCAGCGCAGCTTCCTGCTCGATATCGCAGTTTAGAGCAATTCCTGCTGCAGGTCATGCAGCTTCTCGAGCGCCTGCAACGGTGTCATATTCATCAGATCCAGCTTGCGGATTTCGTCGTGCAGTGGATCCGCTTTCTGTTCGGCAGCAGCTTCCTGCGCCAGATCGAAGACCGCCTGCACCGGGCCGCCCGCGGTCGAGACCTCGACGGTTGCGTCCTGCTCCAGCTTCCCGAGCACCTCACGGGCACGCCTCGTGACGGCGTCAGGGACGCCCGCCATCTGCGCGACGTGGACGCCGAACGATGCGTCGGCTGGTCCCTCCGCCACGCGGTAGAGCAGCAGCAGTTCGTTGCCCTCCTCACGCGCCTGCATGTGCGAGTTGAAGGCGCGGTCGAGCAGCCGTGCCAGGTCGGTCAACTGGTGGTAGTGCGTCGCGAACATGGTCTTGACGCCCTTGCCGGCGTGGAGCTGCTCAGCAACGGCCCACGCAATCGCCAGCCCGTCGTAGGTCGAGGTGCCGCGGCCGATTTCGTCGAGCAGCACCAATGAGCGTGGCGTCGCGTTCTGCAGAATGTTGGCGAGCTCGAGCATCTCGACCATGAAGGTCGAGTGGCCGTGGACCAGGTCGTCGTGCGCGCCAACGCGGGTGAAGATGCGGTCGACCAGCGGCAGCCGCGCCGACGCAGCGGGGACCCATGAGCCGGCCTGTGCCAGCAGGCAGATGAGCGCCGTCTGGCGCATGTAGGTGGATTTGCCGCCCATGTTGGGGCCGGTGAGGACCATCACCTGCCGCTGCGCGTCGTCGAGGTGCAATGAGTTGGGAATGTACTCGCCTTCGCGCAGCCGCTCGATGACGGGGTGGCGGCCGTCGGAGACGTGCAGCGCGCCCGTTTCGGACATTTCGGGCTGGCAGTAGTCGCGCGTCCCGGCAACTTCGGCCAGCGCCGCCAGCGCATCGAGCTGGCCGACGGCGCGCGCGGTCGCCTGTAGCGACGGCAGCCGCGCCAGCACCCATTCGCGCAGCTCGCGGAACAGCTCGCCCTCCAGCGCGGTGGCGCGCTCGTCGGCGCGCAGGATGGAGGACTCCTGCTCCTTCAGCTCGGGGGTGATGTAGCGCTCGCCGGTCGCAACAGTCTGCTTGCGGTGGTAGCTTTCGGGGACTTTCTTCGCATCTTTCTTCGGGATTTCAAGGTAGTAGCCGAAGACGCGATTGTAGCCTACCTTCAGCCTGGCGATGCCGGTCCGCTTGCGTTCCTGCACCTGCAGCGCGGTGACCCACTCGCGCCCCTGCGTCGCCTGCCCGCGCAGCTGGTCCAGTTTGCTGGAGAAGCCGGCGCGGAAGATACCACCGTCGCGGATGACCAGTGGTGGTTCCTCCACCAGCGCCTGTGCTAGGTGCTTCGAAACTTCGGGGTGGGGGTCAATCTCGCCCGCGGTCGCGGCGAGCAGCGCCGCTTCGAGCGGCTCTTCCGTCAGCAGCTGCTGTAGTTCGCCGACGATGGCGAGGCTCTGCCCGAGGCCGGCGAGGTCGCGCGGCGAGGCCGAGCCGTGGCCGACGCGCGACAGCAGCCGCTCGACGTCCTGGAAGCCCTTGAGGATGTCGCGGATTTCGCGTCGCGGCAGCGTTTTCCCGACGAGCTCGCCCACTGCGTCGTGCCGCGCCGCCAGTGGCTCCAGCGTCGCGAGCGGCCGCAGCAGCCATTCGCGCAGAGTGCGGCCGCCGCCCGCCGTGACGGTCGTGTTGATATGGCCGTAAAGCGAGTCGCGCACGCCGCCGTCGCCGACCGCGCGGACGACTTCGAGGTTGCGCAGCGTCACCGCGTCGAGTATCATCTGCTCGTGCGTCGCGAGCGCCACCGGCGGGTGCAAGTGCGCCAGTTCGGAGAACTGTGTCGCGCCGGCGTATTCGAGCACCGCACCGGCGGCGGTCGTCGCCAGCGGCTCCAGCCCGAGCGCGCCGAAGCGCCCCTTGAGCGCCTTCGCGGCGACCGGGTGCAGCCAGCCCGCCAGCTCCGCTTCGGTGACGGCGAGGCCGTGCGCGCGGAGCCAGCCCGCAAGGCCAGCGTCGCCACCGCTGTCGGTCGCATCTGCGACCGGCGCGACCAGCACTTCGGCGGGTGCGTGCCGCACCAGTTCTGCTTCGAGGCCGCCGCGGCTGGCGAACTGCGCCGCGCGGAAGTCGCCGGTCGAGATATCGAGCAGTGCCAACCCGTAGCGGCCGTCGCTCTCGAGCACGGCAGCGAGGAAATTGTGGCCGGCGTCGAGCAGCGCGCCTTCGACGACGGTGCCGGGGCTGACGACGCGGACCACGCCGCGCTTCACCAGCCCGCGCGCCGCCTGTGGGTCTTCCAGCTGGTCACAGATGGCGACACGGTAGCCACGGCGGATCAGTTTCGCTAGGTAACTGTCAAGCGCGTGGTAGGGGATGCCGGCGAGCGGCACCGGGTTCTTCGACTTGCGGTCGCGCGCGGTGAGCACGATGTCCAGCTCGCGTGAAACAGTGCGCGCGTCTTCGCCGAAGGTCTCGTAGAAGTCACCCATGCGGAACATCAGCAGTGCGTCGGGATGCTCGCGCTTGATGGAGTAATACTGCTTCATCATTGGCGTGGACAAGGAGCCCGCAATTGCCGGGTGGGTTTAGGTGTTTCTCGGGGGCAGTCAATCGACCCCCTTCCTCCGGTTGCAGTCACGGCAAAGCAGCTGCAGGTTCTCCAGGCGGTTGCTAAAGGAACTTAAGAACCGAGATGCGAGATTGGCCAAGTTGAAGGGACGGATTGAAAAACTGGTTGATGAGTAGGCAGGGGCCGAGGCGTGGCAACCGAACTCACTCAAGCCACGCAGTGCTACCGCATGGCAAATCATACAGCATTATGGTGAGTTTAGTCTTTGCCGGAGACTCGACCTGCAAGCAACGACAGCTCGAACAGCAGCAGCAGCGGTACAGCTAGCAGGAACTGCGAGATGACGTCGGGTGGCGTGATGAGGGCGGCGAGCACGAAGAAGCCGACGGCGAGGTGTCGCCGGTAGTGTGCCAGCTGCGCGACGGTCGCCAGCTCGAGCCGTAGCACTAGCAGCACCGCCAGCGGCAGCTCGAACGCGAGGCCCAAGGTAACTGTGAGCAACAGCACGAAGGAGTAGAATGCGCTCAGGGAATAGGTCGAGGCGAAGCCGGCGGCCGCCGCGTCGCCGTGCAGGTATTCGAGTACCAATGGCAGCATCAGCAGCTGTGCATACGCGACGCCCGCCGCGAAGAGCGCCAGCGCCGCCAGCAGCACCGCTGTGACGCGGGCGACTCCGGGGCTGCCCACCGCAAGGCGACCCCGCAAGGCGACCCACGCGTCGATGCCGGCGGTGAGCGCCAGCCCGCAGAGCGCCGCGTAGCCGGCGAGCCGGAAGCGCAGCAGCAGGTATTCCGCCGGAGCGAGGTAGACCAGCGTCGCGTCCTGCGGCAGGAGGCGGTCGCGCAGTTCGGCCAGCAGCGCTGGCGCCAGCTCGAACGCGCCGAGGAATAGCGCGCCAGCCAGCAGTAGGTGCAGCGCAGCGTGTCGCCGTACGCTCCCGGCGGCGGTCACCCACGTGTCGCGGTCCACAGGGTGCCAGCCTGCGCGCAGTTTAGCGCTTGCGCCCGAAACCGTAATCACCCCCCGCTGGCTGGCGTGCCATGTTCGGCACTACCGAGGCCCTCATCATCGGCGGCATCATCCTGCTGCTCTTCGGCGCGAAGAAACTGCCCGAGCTGGCGAAGAGCCTAGGGCAATCCAAGGCCGCCTTCGACGAGGGTGTCGCTAAGGGCGCACCCGCAGCGGAAGACTCTGGTGAAGATAAAGTTGAAGGACCTCTGGAAGAAGGTGGTAAAGGTGACATCGATGGTGATGGAATACCAGATTCTGAGGACGAAAGGCCCAGAGTACCAGATTCTGAGGACGATGATGAGGATGACGGCGATGGCAGCGACTACGACGAAAGCCACAACCCCGGCGGCGGCGGCTTCGGCTGAATAAAAGAAGATGAATACTCACCGGCCAACGAGGATTGAATGGCGCGCTGGCTGCTGAAGACTGAACCGTCGAGCTACAGCTGGGAGCAGATGGAGAATGATCGCGCCATTCGCTGGACTGGGATAGGCAATAACTGGGCGCTCAAGTTCCTGCGGCAGTGCCAGCCGGGCGATGAGGCGTTCTTCTACCATACAGGTAGCGACCGCTGTGTGCGCGGAATAGTTACTGTCGAGAGTGAGTCCTACCCGCACTGGCAGGCAGGCTGTGACTGCGGAGTCGAAAAGGAAGATCGCCTGGCAGTGGTAGATGTAGCGCACAAGGCCGCGCTGAGGGAGCCAGTAACGCTGGCACAGGTCAAGTCACAGACTGAATTCGCCGAATTCCATCTCGTGAAATTCGGTCGTCTCTCAGTAATGCCGGTCTCGGATGAGCACTGGGAGCGCGTCATCGAGCTGGGCGGTGGGCTAGCCTGAGTTCTCGACGACCACTATTTAACCGGGTGGCCAACCCAGATTACGGCCACCGAGCAGGTGCAGATGAATGTGAAAAACGGTCTGTCCTGCCGCAGCGTTGCAGTTGAAGACTGTGCGGTACCCGTCATCTGCATGGCCTCGCTCGCGCGCTATCTGCTGCGCTACGAGCTGCATTTCGCCTACCAGCTCACGGTGCGCCGACTCCAGATCGTTGAGCGTAGCGATGTGCTCGCGCGGTATGATGAGCACGTGTGTCGGCGCCTGAGGATTGATGTCATCGAACGCCAGCACGTCGTCGCTCTCGTAGACCATGTCACCCGGGATTTCTCCGTCACGAATCTTGCAGAAGAGGCAGTCGCTCATCTATCTCCCAAATCTAGGGGTTTAATAGGTGCCATTACCAGCTCTGGTTGTTTGCGCCAGTCGTTGCTAACGTCGACGTATAGCTCGACCTCGTTGCCGTCCGGGTCGCGCAGGTAGAGAGCCTGCGTCACGGTGTGGTCACTTGCCCCCTCGATGACGACGCCTGCAGCTTCTAGATCGTCTCGTGCCGCGCGCAGCTCTGCGGTCGAGTCGCCCACCTTGAAACCGATGTGGTAGAGCCCCAGCCGCCGTCCTTGGAGCGGCCCTGGGGCGTCACCAGCAGCAATCAGCAGCACCTCATGGTGCGTGCGCCCTGAGGAGAGCGCGACTGCCTGTCCCGGCCAGCTCCCCATCTCGCGCAGTCCGAGCAGGTCACGGTAGAACGCTACCGACACATCCAGCTCGCGCACATAGAGCACGACGTGGCCCAAGCAGTGGGTGCGCATTGCACTCCCAGTCTCAGGGGCTATTTTGCGGTTTCAGCAGCTAGTGCCGACGGCGTATTGCAGCGCCGACAAGGACAGCACCCGCAAGCACAACCCCCGGTCCGGGGAGCCCGCTATCGTCATCGAGCGGCTCGTCCTCACTGCCGCCGTCGTCGGCCGGCTCGTCACCAATGCCGACAGTGATGCTGCCGCGCATGTCCATGCTGGCGTGCGGCTCGCAGATGTAGTAGAGTGTCGCATCGGCAGTGGTCGCATCGGCCGGCAGCATCCAGTAGCCACTGCCGCCGACGATATCGCCAGAGCGGAAGCCGTTATTCCAAGTGATTGCGTTCGCGTCGGCGACCTGCGCCACGTTGTGCGCGTCAACGGTCTCGTCCCAGACAAATACGATACTATCACCCACTCCAACCGCCAGCTCCGCCGGCGTGAAGGCGTAGTCGCTGATGATAACGCAGTAGGTCGCCGCGTCATCACAGTCATAGGGTGGTGGCGGTGCCGGTTGCCCAAGCGTGATGGTCATATCAGGCAGCAGTTCCCCAGCCGGTAGCACGAACACGGCAGTTCCGCCATCAACATCGATGGTGCCGTCGGTGACTTCGGCGGAGGCAATAACCCATCCGCCAGGTGCTACAAAGCGATAATTAATCTCCACCGGGAAGGTCTCGTTATCCTCGGCGCCATCGCCCTCAAAGAAGTAAGCTGGCGAGTCACCGGGGTCTTCGACGTCGAAGCTCAGCTCCTGTACCATTGTAATCGTAATGCTTTCATTATTGTTCTCGACCAGCGACCCGAGTAGTGCGTCCATTGGGGAGATGGAGGGTATTCCCGGGACTACCGTCCCGTTGACTCCATTGAGCTGGAAGCCGGAATCCACTTCCTCCTGCCCCCCAGACATTAAGGTAATGAACGCTGCCACCACGGTCACATTGATGGTCGCGTTAGCCTCGTCCATCCCACCGCCGGTCATCATTTCGTATAACCACCAGAGGCCGTAGCGCAATTCATTGGCCGCCTCCCCCTCAAGCTCGGCCGTTGCAGTCATCTCCCCGTTGGTGACAGTCTCCATGACTGTCTCCAGCTCGGTGAATATAGGGTCAAAGTTGAAACCGTCACTACCCCCACCATTCTCCTCGGGGTAGTCATCGCCGTCTAGCGGGTCAGTCCCGTAGTCGTGGACCTCTTCACCATCACCATACCCATCCTCGTCGCTATCCCATAATAGAGGCTCAGTACCGTAATCATGGACCTCCTCGCCGTCGCCCAGTCCATCGCCGTCGGTGTCCGGGTTGTTGGGGTCGGTACCGAGTTCGTGCTCTTCCTCATCGGTCAGCCCGTCGTCGTCCGTATCAACCGGCTCCCCTGCTTCCTCGACGTTGACCGTGCCGCTCATCGTTTCGTCGTGGCGGTCGCAGAAGTAGCCGTAACTGCCCGCCACGTCGAAGGTCCAGCTGAAAGTGTCTCCCTGGTCAAGGTCATCTGAATCAAATGCATCATCGTCTTCCGTGACGGTGTGTCTGGAGTCGTCATAGTTTGTCCA
This sequence comes from Candidatus Thalassarchaeaceae archaeon, assembly GCA_963578705.1. Taxonomy (GTDB): domain Archaea; phylum Thermoplasmatota; class Poseidoniia; order MGIII; family CG-Epi1; genus UBA8886. Next base: position 7,983 of record CAUZDT010000010.1, on the reverse strand, counting down.
GGTCACTGTGTCTCCCGAAGCAATGGTAATCTCGTCCGGGTCAAAGGCGAAACCCTCGATACGAATTTCATGTTCTTCCGCCTGAGCGGGGGCAAGCATCGCCATCCCAACGAGGAGGATGGCCAGGGTTAGGTAGGTACGCACAATATCACCAGTGGGCGCCCCTGCCGGTTCCCGGTTTTAAGGGTGTCTATACGCCGAAGTTTTTTAGCGCCGCCGGGGTCGCGAGCGGCATGCTGTTCTGGAACCACCGCCTGCCGCTGGTGCTGGCGGCGCTGGCGCTGGTGATTATCCTGACGGGGGGCTGGGTGCGGATTGCCGACGCGGGCGAGTCGTGCCCCGACTGGCCCGCCTGTTTCGGCGGCTACCATTTTGACGTCCCGCCCGAAGAGCAGCAGGCGTGGTGGGCCGACCATCCGGGCGAGGCAGACCGGCGCTGGCTGGACGATCCCGACTTCGCCTACACGACCGACCAGATATTCAGCGAGTGGCTGCACCGGCTGCTGGTGGGGCTCATCGCGCTGCCGTTGCTCTGGTCGCATTTCGCGGTCTGGCAGCGGCGCGCGGCGTTGCCGGGCGCCGCCGAAGCGCACCTGCACGCGACCGCGCTGCTGGTGATGCAGGCGGCCGCCGGCGCGATTACGGTTGGCTTCGACAACGCGCCGTGGAGCGTCGCGCTGCATCTGTTGCTGGCGCTCGTCTTCGTGACCGCGCTGGTGCGCGTCGCGCTGCTGGCGCGGCTCGCTGCGGGGGCACTGCCGGAGCGGCTCTGCGTTTCGCGGGAAGCGGCAGAGCAGCAGGCGCGCCCGGTCGCCGGGCTGGCGCTGGCGGCGCTGGTGCTGCTGCTGGCGGGGGCGTGGCTGGCGACCGGCTATCACCGCGGTGCGTGCGGCGGTGGCTGGGAAGCGTGGCCGCTCTGCGAAGGGACGCTGCTTCCCGGGCTCGACACCGGGGTCGTGGCGCAAATGCTGCACCGTTTCCTCGCGGTCGGGGTCGGAGCGGCGCTATTCTGGGGTGGCCAGTGGATGCGCAGCCACGGCGGCCGCTCGGTCGTGACGCGGCTGGTCGACGGCGCGCTGGGGGCGTTCATCCTGAACATGTTCGTCGGCGGTTTCTACCTCGTGATGGCCACCGGCTTCGATTATCCGGGCTGGCTTTCGCTGCTGCACCTGTTGCTGGGCGTCGTGACCTTCCTGCATCTCGCGGTGGCGTGGCTGCTCTGCGCGGAGCCGCTGCGTGGCTGAACTACGGCTCTGGCTGAGCCTGCTCAAGCTGCGCGTGGTGGTACTGTTGCAGGTGACTGCGATTGCCGCCATTCTGGCGCACGACCTCGCTGACCGGCAACTGCTGCGCACGATGGTTCTCGGCAACGACCCGCGCTCGTGGGCCGATACGCTCGAGACCGTGCTGGTCGTGCTGCTCGGCGGCTCGATGGCGTCAGGTGGGTCGATGGCTATCAACATGTGGTATGACCGCGACATCGACCCGCTGATGGCGCGCACCGACCAGCGCCCGCTCCCATCGGGCGAGCTGGCGCCGGGCGCGGTGCTCGCCTACGGCGTCACCGTCTGCGCCTCCGGCGTCGCGCTGCTGGCGCTGCTGGCGACCCCGCTTGCCGGCGGTATCGCCGCCTTCAGTGCGCTCTTCTACGTACTGGTTTACACGATATGGCTCAAGCGCCGCACCCCGCAGAACATCGTCATCGGCGGCCTCGCGGGCGCGCTCTCGCCACTCGTCGGCTGGACCGCCGCCGGGGGCGACCCGCTGGTGCTGCTGCCGTGGGGCATGGTCGCCATAATATTCCTTTGGACGCCGCCCCACTTCTGGGCGCTGACGCTGGCGCGCCCGGGCGAGTACGCGCGGGCGGGCGTCCCGATGCTGCCAGTAACGGCAGGTGAAGCGGCCACGCGGCACCACATCACGGCCTACGCCGTCGCACTGCTGCTGGCGTCGCTCGCCATCGGCTGGCAGGCGGGGCTCGGCTACCCCTACTTCGCGGCCGCTGCGCTGCTCGGCGGCCGCTTCGTGCAGCTGGCACTGGCGCTCCAGCGCACGCCCACGGAACCGGCAGCGTGGGCCGTTTTCGGCTATTCCAACGCATATCTCTTCCTGCTTTTCGGCGCGATTATAGTCGATATCGGCTGGGTGGGCTGAAAGCATCGCCCTTGCCGCAATCTCCCTGAAAGATTTTATACCCGGGCCAAATCGCGCCGCCAACCTGTTTCGGAACTAAACCTATGTCGTTAATCGGAGATCTGCTGAGCCTGCCGATTCCCACCAGCTGGGAAGCGTTCAGCGATGGCCCCCTCAGTCTGAGCCAGCAGGTGTTCTACTGGTCGGTGCTCATCACTATTATGGTGTTCGGCTGGCTGCTCTATGCAATCTACATGTATCGCCGTAAGGAGGGCGACCCCAACCCGCCAGACATGCCCACGGCTGGCGTCTTCCCACGCGAGCGGGTTGACCACACTATCGAGATTGCGTGGACCATCGGGCCGCTTTTGCTGGTCTGCTGGATTACCTGGCTCTCGCTGGCACCGCTCGATAACTACTGGGACGTCGACCGGGGCGACGAACTGACGATAGAGGTGAACGCCAGCCAGTGGTCATGGGCCTTCACGTTCCCCAATGGCAACACCACTTACGGCACCGTTGAATTGCCGTCCGACACGCGCGTCAAGTTCGTGATGGAGTCGGGGGACGTGCTCCATGCCTTCTTCCTGCCGACCTTCGGACTTAAGGAGGATATCGTCCCTAACACCACTACCGCGATGTGGTTCGACACCGGCACGGTCGACCCCGGGACCTACCCGATTTACTGCGCCGAATACTGCGGTGACGGCCACTCGAAGATGCTGGGCACGATAGTCATCACGGAGCCGGTCGCATGAAGCTCCGCAACGCGATGTTGATGCTCGCGCTGGTGGCGCTGCTCATCGGCGCGTCGGTGGTGCCGAATGCCACTTCCCGATCAATCGGAATTACGGAAGACAGCACGATCAGTACAGTTCAGTCAGAGGGCTGCAGCTGCCACGGAGCTATCGGTGGTTCCACAGTTACTTTGGAAGGCACGCCGGCTAATTTCACCGCAGGAGCAGTTTACAACCTAACTGTCTCCCTTTTCGGTGGGCCAGACCCGACAGGTCAGAGCCAGAATCAAGGTGGATTCTTCCTCCAAGCCAGCGATGGGACCTTGCTTGTCATCAATGGCACCGCAACCCAGCTGAACAAGAATGACGACCTAACCCACACGGTAGAAGGCAATGACCAGCGCGTCTGGCAGGCCCAGTGGGAGGCTCCTGATGATGACACCTCTGTAGTTCAATTTACTGTGATGGGGAATTCTGTTAATGGTGACGGATTCAATAATGGCGAGGACCAGTGGACCAGTGTCACCTTTACGGTGCCTGGAGCCAACGCCGTTGTCGGACCGGAAGAAATTTCAGAACTGCGCAAGGCATTCTACCTGGCACTGGTTGTGATTGGCACGCTTGCTGCGGTGGTGGTGGGGAACCGCGTAGTTTCAACGGGCCAGTCGGTTGAGGACGTCTTTGGCGACTTCTGGGGCTACCTGAAGCCGTGGCTGACGACCACCGACCACAAGCGGATTGGCCTGCTCTACATTGGTACGGGCCTCTTCTTCTTTTTCGTTGCCGGCACACTGGCGATGATGATGCGGTTCCAGCTGCTCGAGCCCGATAACGACTTCATGACCAACACCCAGTTCAATTCCGCTTTCACGATGCACGGCACGACCATGGTCTTCATGGCCGGAATGCCGATTATCTTCGGATTCGCCAACTACCTGGTACCGCTGCAGATTGGCGCGCGCGACCTCGCCTTCCCGCGGCTGAACGCGCTCAGTTTCTGGCTGCTGCCGACCGGTGCGCTGGTGGTCTACGCTGGCTACTTCGCCGGCGGCGCAGGCGACGTGGGCTGGACCGGCTACGCTCCCTACTCGTCGGGCGAGCGCGCCTCGTCGCCTGGGACCGACCTGTGGGTTGCGGGACAAATCATACTGGGGGCGTCGTCGACGCTGACTGCGATTAACTTCCTGACGATGATTCTGCGCATGCGCGCGCCCGGCGTGACGCTGATGCGGATGCCGCTCTTCACCTGGTCGATTACGGTAGCGGTGTTCCTGCTGCTGCTCTCAATCCCGGTATTCACGATAGCGCTAATCCTGCTCTACGCCGACCGTACCTTTGGCACCCTCTACTTCTCGGTGGAAGCGGGCGCCGACCCGATATTGTGGCAGCACCTCTTCTGGTATTTCGGCCACCCCGAGGTCTACGTCCTGATTCTCCCCGCCTTTGGCGTAATCTCCGACGTGGTCGCCACTTTCGCGCGGCGCCCGATTTTTGGCTATACATCCATGGTTTACGCCATGGTCTCGATTGGGCTGATTTCGTTTATCGTCTACGGCCACCACATGTTCACCTCCGGGACCGACCCGCTGTTCCGCTTCATCGTGATGCTGACGACAATGCTGGTGGCGGTGCCGACCGGGGTCAAGATTTTTAACTGGCTGGCGACGCTGATGGGGGGTTCGATTACCACCAATGCGGCGATGCTTTTCTCGCTGGGGGCGATTGCGACCTTCACCATTGGAGGCATCACCGGTATCGTCGTCGCCTCGATTCCGATGGACATCCACCTGCACGACACCTACTTCATCGTGGCGCACTTCCACTACGTGCTGATTGGCGGCACGATTTTCGGCTTCTTCTCCGGCATCTACTACTGGTTCCCCAAGGTGACTGGACACTTCATGAACGAGAAGCTGGGCATGGCACATTTCTTGCTTTCATTCATCGCCTTCCACGCCGCGTTCTACCCGATGCACATCCTGGGAATGATGGGGATGCCGCGCCGCTACGCCACCTACGACCCGGTGCTGACGGAGCTGAACGTCTTCGTCTCCTACTCCGCCTTCGTGCTGGGCGCGGCGCAGCTGCTGCTGGTCTGGAATATCCTGCGCTCCTGGAACGGCGGCGAAAAGGCAGGCGCCGACCCGTGGGGCGGCTGGTCGCTGGAGTGGACCACCTCCTCGCCGCCGCCACCCAACAGCTTCATCGAGATTCCGACGCTGCAGGTGGCTGGTATCGATGATAGACAGGAAGCTGCGACCGCTCTGGCTCCCAGCGCTGAACAGGTTCCAAAAGTAGAGACGCAGACGGCATCCACCTCCTCCGGAAAACTGGAGACAGAACTGTCATCCACTTCTAATGCCGGTTCAGGGCCTACTGACAAGTATTCAAGCCTGTCAGGTATTCAGAAGAAAATTACATTATTTATATACTCTTCGTGTGAAAAACAGGGCGGTTTCGAATCCGGGGAACTGCCCATCAAAGATATTGCAGAGTACAGCAATACCTCCGTCCCATCGACCAAGAAGAGTGTCCAGAGGCTCATCCAGAAAAGAATCATAGGCAAAGTCAGATACAAGAACGGTCGTGGGGGCTGGACTGTCTACAGTCTGGATTCGTCAGTCAGCTCCGAGATTCTGGCTGAAAAAACTGGAGATAAATCCATGGCGGCATCATCGTGAACGAAGCGGCGCACGCCGAACACCACGGCACTGCCGCGCCGATTGTCTCGGCAATAGGGCTGATGGGCATCATGCTCGGCCTCACGCTGGCGGTGAATGGCTATCCCTCGTTCTGGTTCGTTTTCCTGGTAGGGCTGTTCGTGCTGACGACCGGCTTCATCATGTGGCTCTCCGAATATTACCCGATGACCTCCGAGGAGAATGAGGAAATCGAGACATACCATCCCGCCTTCGCCACGCTTTCAACGCGCAAGTTCGGGACCTGGATTTTCCTGTTGACCGAGATGATGGTCTTCGGCACGCTGCTGAGTGCCTACCTGCGCTACCGCGCCGCCGCCGGTGCGGACTGGGTGCCGGCCGCCGATATCATCCGCTCGCACCTTATCTTCGGCGTTATCAACACGATGGCGCTGCTACTGAGCAGCCTGACGATGGTGCTGGCGCTCTACGCGGCGAAGCGGAACGACCACAAGGCGACCACCCGTTTCCTGGGGTGCACCTTCCTGCTGGGAATTCTGTTCCTGGTCATCAAGGGCTTCGAGTGGTGGGAGATGAAGAATGGTCACTTCTGGGGCGAACACTGCGTAGTAAAGGACATCTCACACCACTGTATCGCGCCAAAGTATGAGAATGGTTTCTGGATTAACACCAGCCTCGAGGGGAGCACTTTCTACGTTACCACCGGCACCCACGGGGCGCACGTCCTCGTCGGCGTTATCGCGCTGGCGTACCTGATTGTCAAGGCCAACCGCGGCGGCTACAACTCGGAGTACCATGACACCCTGGAGCTCTTCGGGCTCTATTGGCACTACGTTGATGTCGTGTGGGTCTTCGTATTTCCCTTCCTCTACCTGTACTGAATCATGAGCGACGACGAAAACCCTGACATTGAAGCGCCCGAAGAAGAGGCCGTTGAGGAAGAAGCGCACGACGAGCACGAATTCCCCGGCTACGCGAACGGCTTCATGGCGGTCTTCGGCTGGCTGGTATTCTTCACTGTTCTCGAGGTCATGGCCATCCTGCAGGAATTCAGCTTCGGCGCCACTATGTTCATCCTCTTCTCCATAGCCTTTGTCAAGGTGTGGTTCATTGCCTCTTTCTTCATGCACTTGCGCTGGGACCCGCCACTGGCACGACGCACGGGGGCAGTACCGATATTTTTCTTGATTGTGCTATTCGTTGCCATAGGTCTCACCAGCCCTGGCACGACCGATGACATAGCAACCATCTGTGGCTTCTGAACCTGCCTACATCTGGTAGATGTAGAGCCCTATTATGGCGATTAGGAAGTAAGGCACCAGCGCCGCGGCGCCGACGTAGTCCTTTGCCAGTCGCTGCCCGGTCATCAGGATGCATGACGAAACACCGGCGAAGAGAGCGCCTACAATTCCCGGCACAATCCCCCATCCCAGCAACAGCCAGATCACGCCGGCCGCCGAGAGCGCGCCAGCCAGCAGTTCGGTGACGGTAACGGCCGTCAGACCGTAGCGGAAGCTGCCCGCCAGTACCGTCCCCACGAAATGCTCGCCCATGAAATCGAGGTTCCCTTGCCGGTCGATGATTTTGTCAATTCCTGACTGCAGGTAGATGGCGGCCAGAAAAGTGGAGACCAGCATGCGGATGATGTCGAGCCAATCCCACTCCTGTGAGAGGAGCACGACTCCCGTCTCGCTGAACTCGAGCAACATCAGTGCTGGAGCGGCCGCCGCTATTTGGTGCTTTGGCGCTACTCTTCCGGCTCGACGTACTGGTCGAGCACACCGGCTAGGCGGTCGTACGAGATTTCGCCGCTCCCGGTCCAGACGACGCGCTCATCGACGACCAGTGCGAACGAGGGGTAGCTGCTGAAGCCGTAGTCGCTCATCAGCTCGCCCGAGGAGTCGTAGAGGTGGGGCCAGTACGCCTGGTGTTCCGACTTGAAGTCGCGCAGGTCGGCCAGGCTGTCCTTGCTGCTGCCGAGCCGGTAGCCGCCGATTGAGAGCAGGTCGATGCGCCCGATGTAGTCGTTGTGGATATCCTTCATCGTCGGCACCTGGTTATTGCAGTGCGGACAGTCGGTCTGGAAGAATTCGAGCAGCGTCGGCCTGTCGGACTCGTAGTAGTCGGCCGACTCGTGGTAATTATCGGGGTTGTCGCTGTCCTGCAACCGCCACGGCTCGGCGATGTCTGTCCCGGGTTCGTAGTAGAACAGGTACCAGACTGCCCCTGCAGCTATCAGCAGCACCACCAGCGTCGCTGCCAGCTTGAGCGCTATATCGTTGAACGCCTCGCGCCGCTGGTCCATGCGATGCTCCAGCTCGCGCCCCTCCTTCTGCTGCTGCTTCCGTCTCCGTTTTGACGCCATCTATTTCCCGAGCATTGCCCGCAGGTCATCCGCATAGGTGCGCAGCGCGACTCCCGTCATCGCCAGCATCAACCCGAATGCCAGCAGG
>CAUZDT010000009.1:0-29277 GCA_963578705.1 Candidatus Thalassarchaeaceae archaeon | reverse complement strand
GCTGCCCCATCGTCGACACCTGGTGGCAGACCGAGACCGGCGGCATCCTGATTACGCCGCTGCCGGGCGCCACTCCCACGAAGCCCGGCAGCGCCACGCTACCGTTCTTCGGCATCAAGCCGGCGCTGGTCGACGACGACGGCAACCTGCTCGATGGCAACGACGTCGCCGGCAATCTCTGTATTGAGGAGTCGTGGCCGGGGCAGATGCGCACTATCTACGGCGACGCGCAACGATTTTTCGAAACCTACTTCGCGCGCTTCCCCGGCAGGTATTTTTCGGGCGACGGCTGCCGCCGCGACGAGGACGGCTACTACTGGATTACCGGCCGCGTCGACGACGTAATCATCGTCAGCGGCCACAACCTTGGCACGGCCGAAATCGAGGGCGCCATCGGCGGCCACCCGGCGGTCGCCGAGGCGGCGGTCGTCGGCTATCCGCACGACATCAAGGGCCAGGGTATCTACGCCTTCGTAACGCTGCGTACCGGGCAGGAGCCAACCGACTCGACACAGGTGGAAATCGTGAAGCAGGTGCGCGCCGATATCGGGCCGCACGCGGCGCCCGGGAAAATCCAGTTCACCGACGGGCTGCCGAAGACGCGCAGCGGCAAGATTATGCGGCGCATCTTGCGCAGCATCGCCAGCGGCGACGTCAGCGACCTGGGCGATACCAGCACGCTGGCGGACCCGGCGGTCGTTGAGAGCCTGGTCGCGGGGCGGGTTTAACCCGCCGGTGCGACCATCTGCGCCGGGTCGAGCAGCTCGCGCAGCTCCTGCTCGGGCAGATCGGTGAGTTCCAGCGCTTCTTCGAGCACGGTGCGCCCGGACGCGTGCGCCGCCTTGGCAATCTTGGCGGCCTGCTCGTAGCCGACCGCGGGGGCGAGCGCCGTGGCGAGCATCAGCCCCGACTGGAGCAGCTCGGGACCGCGGCCGGTCGCTTCCAGCCCAGCGATGCACTTCTCGCCGAAGATGGACGCGGAAGCGGCGAGCAGCTGGATTGCCTGCAGCAGGTTGTGGGCGGCGAGCGGCAGCATCGTGTTCAGCTCGAGATAGCCGCCCTGCGCCGCCTGCAACAGCGCGGTGTCGCATGCAATTGCCTGCGCGGACGCCTGTATGACCGCTTCTGGAATCACGGGGTTGACCTTGCCCGGCATGATGGACGAGCCGGGCTGCACCGACGGCAGCTTCAGCTCCGCCAGCCCGCAGCGTGGCCCCGAGCCGAGCCAGCGGATGTCGTTGGCAATCTTCTGCAAAGCCACCGCCAGGCAGCGTAGTGCGCCGCCCAGCGCCATCACCCCGTCGAGCGACGACTGCGCCAGGAAGTGGTTGTCGGTCTCGTGGACGTCGATTCCCAGCAGCTGCGAGAGCTCTTCGCACGCCAGCCCGGCGAACTCGGGGTGGGTGTTGACACCGGTGCCGACCGCGGTGCCGCCCAGCGCCAGCGGCGCCAGCTCGTCCTGCGCCACCAGCAGCCGGTCGAGCGCCCGCTCGACGAGCCCCGCGTAGCCCTCGAACTCCTGCCCCAGCCGGATGGGGGTGGCGTCCATCAGGTGGGTGCGGCCGGTCTTGATGACGTCGTGGAACTCCATCGCCTTCGCCTCGAGCGCCGCCTGCAGCGCGAGCAGCGCCGGCAGCAACTGTCCGTGCAGCTCCAGCAGCGCCGAAAGGTGCAGTGCAGTCGGGACGACGTCGTTGGAACTCTGCCCCAGGTTAACGTGGTCGTTGGGGTGGACGCGGCTGCCGAGCGACTCGCTCGCCAGCCGCGCGATAACCTCGTTGGCGTTCATGTTGCTCGACGTGCCGGAACCGGTCTGGAATACGTCGACCGGGAAATGCGCGTCGTGCTCGCCCTCCGCAACGGCCAGCGCCGCCTGCTCAACCGCTTCCGCAATCCCGCTGTCGAGCAGCCCCAGCTGCCGGTTGGCGCGCGCGGCGGCGACCTTGATGCAGCCCAGCGCGCGGATGAAACTGCGGCCCATGCGTAGGCCGCTGACCGGGAAATTCAGCACCGCGCGCTGCGTTGAAGCGCCCCACAGCGCGTCAGCCGGCACCTCCATCTCGCCCATCGTATCCTTCTCGACGCGCATGTAGGGATCGGCCGGCAGCGCTCCCGCTCCTGCCACCGCGCCAGCCATGCCGCCTGCCCCGGCCGGCGGCTGCGTGCCGATTACGGCGCGCAGCCGTTCGCGACGGTGGGCCGGGCACTGGAACAGCCCGTATTCGGGGAAACGGACGTGGCCGTCGCCAAGGTCGGCGAGCAGCTGGCCCAGCGCAGCCGTGAGCGAAAGCCCGTCGTAGCACGACTCGGCGTAGCCCTGTAGCTGCTGGTGCACCTCTTTCGTGACGCGTATCGATGTGTAGTCGGGCATGAGCCATACTGGGCAGCGCTGTATAAAAATGTATGCAATATGTATTATTATGCAATATGCATACAGAAATCAGGGTGTGTCGGTCGGATCCCAGCTAGTGCGCAAATTCTCATCGAGCGAGTTGAGCCGATGCATGTCCTCCGCGGCAATCTTGAAGTCGAAGACGCGCGCGTTCTCCTCAATGCGGGCAGGGGTGATGGATTTCGGGATGGTCACGACCTGGTGCTCAAGACACCAGCGCAGCAGCATCTGCGCCGGGGTGCGGTCGTAAGCAGCGGCAATTTTTTTTAAATACGGGTCATCGAGCTTCAAACCCTTCGTGAGCGGGCTGTATGCCTCGAGCTGGATGCCATGCACGCGGCAGAAATCGAGCAGTTCCAACTGGAACGTGAAGGGCGAAAACTCGACCTGGTTGACCGTCGGCACGACTTCGCAGCTGGTGAGCAACTCTTCCAGGTGGCGCACAGTGTAATTGCTGACGCCGATGGCGCGGCACTTGCCCTCGCGATAGAGCTGCTCCAGCGCGCGCCACGACTCACCGCGCAACTCCTCGACCGGCCAGTGGACGAGATACAGATCGACGAAAGCCAGCCCCAGCCGGTTCAGGCTCGCATCGCACGCTGCCAGTGCCTGCTCGAAACCGTGGTCGCGGTTCCAGAGCTTGGTCGTCACGAACACCTCGCCGCGCGGGACACAGCTCTCGCGCAGCGCCTCGCCAACGGCGTGCTCGTTGCGGTAAACGCGCGCGGTGTCGATGTGCCGATATCCAGTCTCGAGCGCGTGCAGCACCGCGTCGTGTGTTTCCTCGCCGGGCTCGGCCTGGAAAACGCCGAGGCCGAGCGCCGGAATCCCAACGCCGTTGTTGAGCGTGAAGCGCGATGCCAGGTCCACGCCACCGAGTGCGGTACCGCTATTTGGGTGTGTAGCCGGCTGATGACCGGCCGTGGTTTATTTCCCCGAAACCAGCGCCAGCAGCGCATCGTGCAGCACGCCGTTGCTCGCGACGCACCCCACGCTGTTGGGCGTCCATGGCTCGCCCCCCAAGTCGCTGACGCGGCCGCCCGCCTCGGAGACCAGTATGATTCCGGCCGCGATATCCCACACTTTCGCGCCCGACACGACGTAGCCATCATACCTCCCCGCGCCAACGTAGGCTATGTCGAGCGCGGCAGAGCCGGTGCGTCGCGTCGCGCGGGAAACGCGGCAGAGCTTGTCCCACACCGAGCTAATCAGCCGGTAGTCGGTCCCCTCGCGGTCGTAGGGAAAGCCGGTCGCGAACAGCCCGTTCACGAACTCCGCGTTCGCTGTTACCGACAGACGGCGCCGCTCGCCGCCCGACTCGAGCCAGGCGCCCTCTCCGCGGGCGGCGATGCAAAGCTCGTCAGTGAAGGGGGTGGCAATCGCGCCAGCGATGACTTCGCCGCCCTCCAGCAGCGCCAGCGTGCTGCAGCAGTGCGGAATCGCGTGCGCGAAGTTGGTCGTCCCGTCAATCGGGTCGACGACCCACGTGCGGTCGCCCGCACGGCCGTCGCGCTGCGTGCCCTCCTCGGCGCGGATGCCATCCTGCGGCCGCTCGCGCTCGAGCAGCGCCACGACCGCGACCTCGGCGGCGCGGTCGGTCTCCGTCACAAGGTCGACCGGCCCCTTCATTTCGACGCGCTGCGGGCGGCCGAAGCCGGCACGGATGACCTCCGCGCCGGCCCTCGCGGCGGCGGCAGCGACCTCCAGATCGGTCAGCGGCACAGGTGCTCAATGACGCCTTCGAAGAGCGGCCGCCCGTCGCCCGGCCCGTCAGGGTTGCGGCCGTTGCTGGCCCAGTCAGAGTGCTGCCAGCCGTGGAACACCCGTTCGGGGTGCGGCATCATCCCCAGCACGTTGCCGCGCGGGTTGGTGATGCCGGCGATGTCGCCCGGCGCGCCGTTGGGATTCCAGGGGTAGCCGGCGCCGGTGTTACCCTCGGGGTCGCAGTAGCGGAACGCCACCCGCCCCGACGCCTCCAGCGCCGCGAGCCGCTCGTCGGGCAGCTGCAGCTTCCCCTCGGCGTGCGCGTTGGGGACTGCGATTACCTGCCCGCGCTCGTAGCGCGACATGAAGGGGCTGCCGCCATTGCCCTCGACCTTCAGCATCACCGTGCGGGCTTCGAACCGGTTCGAATCGTTGGTATGCAGCACCGCCTCGGGGCCTTCGCTCAGGCCGTCCGGGGTGCCCGGCAACGCACCGGTCTCGACCAGTATCTGGAAGCCGTTGCAAACCCCCAGGACCGGGGCGCCGGAATTTATATACTCATCGAGTGAATCGCGCAAGCCCGCCCGCAGCCGCGCAGCGAAGATTGCGCCGGCGCGCACGTAGTCTCCGGCGGAGAATCCGCCCGGCAGGAACAGCGCGTCGTAGTCTGCCAGTTTGCGGTGCGGCTTTGCCTCGCCCAGCAGCTGCTTCAGGTGCACCTGTTCGGCGTTGCAGCCGAGCTGGCTGAACGCCGCTGCCGCCTCGTCCTCGCAGTTGGTGCCTTCGATGCGCAGCACCGCGATGTTGAGCTCCTGCGGGAAAGTCATCGCCCGCCGATGGTGGCAGCCGTAAAAAGCTAGTCCAGCCCGGGAAAGAAAATCGGGATTTCGCGCTCCGCACTCTCTGCCGAGTCGGAGCCGTGGATTACGTTCTCGTCCATAACCAGCCCGAAATCACCACGGATGGTTCCCGGCGCCGCCTGCGCGGGGTCGGTCGCGCCAATCAGCTTGCGCGCCAGCGCGACCGCGCCGGTCCCTTCCCAGACGGTCGCGACGACCGGCCCGGAGTGGATGTAGGTGAGCAGGCTGTCGTAGAACGGCTTGCCCTCGTGCTCGGCATAGAGCGCCTGCGATTGCGCCTCGCGCACGTCAAGCCGCTGCATCGCAGCCATCCGCAGGCCAGCGTCCTCGAAACGTTGCAGGATGCGCCCGGCGAAGCCGCGACGCACCGCGTCCGGCTTGAGCATCACGTAGGTGCGCTCGCTCATTTCTTCGCTTTGCGGGCCTTCCCGGTCCACTCGGTGCGCCCCGGCACCCGCTTCAGCTCGATCAGGTTCCGGCGGCACTTGGAGCTGCAGAAATCGAAGGTCTGGCCGGTCTTGCGGACGTAGAGCATCCCGGTTCCGGGCAGGATGCGCTTGTCGCAGAAAGAACAGTTTCGGAGTTCAGCCATGATTACCTCTTGCGGTCCAGCGCCTTCGCCTCTCGCGAAGAGTCCATTAGCAGCAGCATGTCGCCGACCTCGATCGGTCCCAGCACGTTGCGCCGGATAATGCGGCCGCGGTCATCGCCGTCGAGCACGCGCACCTTTACGGAGCTCGCCTCGCCACGCATGCCGGTGCGACCCAGCACCTCGACTACCTGCGCCGGAACGCCCTCTATCATGCCTTCTGCGCGGCGGTAATCGCCTTCGTGACCTCTTCGAGCGAGGCCTTCGTCTTGCCGATATTCGAAATCGCCACCGCGGCGGTCGGCACCTTGAGGCCGGACGCCTTGCCCAGCTCATCCTTGGAGGGCACGTAGGTGTAGGGTATCTGCTTCTCGGCGCAGAGCATCGGCATGTGCGCCATGATTTCGGGCGGACTGATATCGAGCGCCATCACGACCAGCTTGGCCTGGCTGCGCTCGACACGCTTCGTGACTTCGTTAGCGCCCTTGTGGATCTTGCCACTGTCGCGTGCGGCCTCGACGGCCAGGTACGCCTTCTCGCTCAGCTCCTTGGGAGCCTCATACGTTACGTAAATTGGGTTTACCATATTTCCTCCTTCGGACCGAAGTCTTCATTATTCACGGGGGCTGCGCGCCACGAAAGAGGGCCTATTTAAGCATCCCCGGATGCGCCGCGCGTGGCACTCACCGTCTACACCACTGCCCCCGATGAGGAGACCGCCGAAAAGCTGGCGCGCGGCGCGCTCGAAGCAGGCCTTGCCGCCTGCGTCAATTTCTGGCCGGTGCGGACAATGTATCGCTGGGAAGGCGAGCTGCGCGACGACACCGAACACCTGTTGCTGCTGAAGTGCGGGCACGAGAAATGGGAGCAGCTGGAACAGTTCATCAAGGAAAACCACCCCTACTCGCTGCCCGCCATCGTCGCGCTGCCGTGGGAAGCATCGCACGCGCCGTTCCGCGACTGGGTCGAGGGAGCATGAGCGACTACGACGTCATCGTCTGCGGCGGTGGGCCGAGCGGGGCGACGACCGCCTTCTACGCTGCGCGAGCGGGGCTGCGCGTCGCGCTGGTTGACCGCGCGAAGTTCCCGCGCGACAAGGCATGCGGCGGGCTGCTGACACCGCGCGTGCTCAGCGAACTGCCGGAGCTGAAGCCGTTCATCGAGCCGATCATCGAGTGTGCTTCACATGACGTGCGACTCTACTCGCCATCGATGAAGTACCGCATTGAATTCGATTTTGGCCCCCACACACCGTGGAACATTCGGCGCGAAATCTTCGACAACGCGCTGCTCGAGGCGGCGCGCGACGCCGGCGCGGAAGTCTTCACCGGCACCCGCGCCAGCGGCTTCGACTTCAACGGCGGTGTCACCGTCACGACCCCGCAAGGCGACCTTACGGCGCAGGTAGTAGTCGGCGCGATGGGGCCGAACGACCCGTTAGCGCAGCTGATGCGCAAGGAACGCGGGGTGGCGCCATGGCACGACGGGGAAATCGGCACCGCGCTGATGTGGGAGCCCGAGGTGGGGCGCGACTTCATGGAGCACGCCTTCGGCGACAAGCGGTCGCTGCTGGTCCACTTCCGGCCGGCCGGCATCGAGGGCTACGGCTGGGTCTTCCCCAAGGACACAATCCTGAACATCGGCTTCGGCGGCTACAACCGCACCATCAAGTCCATCAACGTGCGCGAAATCTGGAAAGGCTACCTGGAGCTGCTGCGCAACGACGGCTACTTCCCTGACGACGACCCGGACCCGCCGGTGAAGGGCGCGCCGCTACCGCTCAGCGGCCCACTGCGCGCGACGACCATGGAGCGCACGCTGATTGTCGGCGACTCGGCCGGGATGGTCTCGCCGCTCTCGGGCGAAGGCATCTACTACGGCATGCACGCCGGCAAGCTAGCGGTCGAGACCATCCAGCAGGCGCTCGCGACCGGCGACTTCTCACAGCGGGCGCTCGACAGCTACCACTGCGCATGGGAACAGGCTTTCGGGCAGGAGCTGCGCGACCTGTCGTTCTTCGCCAAGCTGGCGCTGAAATTCCCCGAGCGGATGGTCTATTACGGCACCCGCGACCCGAAGATGTGCGAAATCTTCGCCGACCTGTTTCTCGGCGTGACCCCCGGCGGGCTCGGCAAGCGCAAGCCAGTCGCCCGCGCCCTGCGCAACGTCATTCGCTACCCGTATTTCGGTTGGGGTTGAAGCGCTTCGCGCAGCGCGAGCACGCGCCGCGTCGTGGTGAAGTGGCCGCCGAAGCGCACTTGCCCTTCGCGAATGAGCGGCGGCGCGTGGTCGCGCTGGTAAGCTTCGAGCGCGGCGCGGTCGCGCAGCCGATACTGGATGCTCCAACGCACTTTTTCGCTATCTCCATTTTCATCCGCGGTATCGCGGTCGAGCCACTCGGCACCGAGGAAGCCGTCGATTTCGAGGATGTGCGCGATGTGCGGCCGCAGCCACGCCGCGTATTCGTCGGCGATGTCGGGGTCGACGGTGAGGTTGACTTCGTATATTATCATGCGGCGAATATGCGCTCGACAATCCACGCCGCATCGAACGGCATCAGGTCATCGTAGTCCTGCCCGATGCCGACGAACGCGATGGGGCGGCCGATGGCGCTGGCAATCGAGAGCGCGGCGCCCCCCTTGGCATCGACGTCCAGCTTGGTCAGGATGACTGCGTCGATGCCGACCGTGGCGTGGAATTGCCGCGCCTGCTCGACTGCGTCGTTGCCGGCGAGCGCATCGCCGACAAACATGACTATATCGGGCTTCGCAACGCGCTGTATCTTGGCCATCTCGTCCATCAGGTTGGTGTTGGTCTGCATCCGCCCCGCGGTGTCAATCAACACCACGTCGCGGTGCTTCGCCTTCGCGTGCGCGACCGCGTCGAACGCGACCGCGGCCGGGTCGCCACCCGACTGGTGCGTGATGAACTTGCATCCCAGCTTCTGCGCGTGAAACTCGAGCTGCTCGATGGCGCCGGCGCGAAACGTGTCGGCCGCCGCGAGCACGACGCTGCGCCCCTGCGCCTGTAGCCAGTGCGCCAGCCGCGCGATGGTCGTCGTCTTGCCGGTGCCGTTGACCCCCACGAAGGCGATTACCAGCGGGCCGTCGCCGCGGGCGAGCAGTCGTTGCGGGTCGAAGCTCTCGAGTGAGAGCAGCTCGACGAGGCTCGCCTTGAGCGCCTTCTCGATGGTCGGCGCGATTTCGCCCCGCGAGGCGACGCGCAGGCCGACCAGCCGCTGCTGCAGCTTCGCCTTCAGCGCCTCGACCGCCTCCATCGCGACGTCGCTCTCGAGCAGCGCCAGCTCCAGCTCCCACATCACGTTCTCGAGATGCTTCGCCTGCACCACGGCGCCCTTCTCGCGCTCCTCGGGGCGATACGCTTCGTAGCTCAGGTCGAGCTGCGGCTCGATTTCGGCCTCCGCCTGCTTGCCGGCGCGCCGGAAGCGGTCGCGCAGCGACTTGAACATCAGCGACCTCCCGGAAGCAGGAAGTCGGAGCCGACCTCCTTCACCGCCTCGGCCTTCGCGTAGAGCGCCTCGGCACGTTCGCGCAGCTGCGCGTGCTGCTGCTGCAGCTGCGCCAGCGACTCGCGGTAGTCGCGCGTCGCCTTCTCGACCTCGTCCAGCCGTGACTGGAGCCGCTCGAGCGCCTGCTCGAGCGGCGCCTCCATGTAAACCCGCGAGCCGAGCCCGGTCAGCACTCGCTCCTTCGAGCCGAGCGTCGCAAAGAGCGAGGTATTGTAGCCAACGGGGACCAGCATCTCGCGCCCTTCGGGCTCTTCCTGTAGCCCGTCAAGCGTCGTGCGCGCCTGCCAAATTTCGGCGCGCACCGCGGCGAGTGTCTCGAGCTGCGCCTCCCACGCGCGCACCTGCTGCTCGACCTGCGCCAGCGTATCCACGAGCTGCTTCAGCTCTGCCTCGTCATCGGACACGCGGCGCCATCCACCCCCGGATTAAAGCGCGACGCCGGCATCGCGCTCCGGCTTGTTGCGCCGAACCGATGCTATTATATGCTACAGCCAATGGAAACGAGCGGCTGTCGAAGGCTCTGCCGACACATGAAGTAGAGTGCAAACAGCCGCATAAATGACGCCTCTAGGGTCCCCGCCTGATTCGTGATGGATGGGACAACCCAGGCGTCGCACACGTCGCCCGGTCAGGGTCAGGGCCCGGACTAATGATGGTGCCCGTTACGACCGGGGGACACCCTGTTTTAGCGATAAGCGGCGCGGAACGCCTCGAGAAATCCCGCGAGCTCCCCGTCTGGCAGCGCATCGATGCCAGCCGCCTTGGGCCGGCCGCCGCCGCCGAACCGCGCGCAGAGTGTGCCGGCGCCCTCCGGCGCTTCGAGCGGCGCGCGCAGCGAAACGCGCAGGCTGCCGTCGCCGTTCTTGACCAGCACCGCGTGTGCACGCTGGCGCTGCGCCTGAGCCAGTTGGTTCCCCAGTGGCCCAACTATGCGCTGGGCCCATTTTTCGGCGGGCAGCTGCCACGCGGCTACGGTCTGCGTATCGAGCAAGGGTTCGGTTCTTTCGGCGCTGGCGATATCAGCGCGGTAGCGCTCCCACAACTCGCCGGGGAGCGGCTGGTGCACGAACTCCAGCGGGTCGGCGAACGGCGCCAGCTCGCGGTAGAGCGCGTCGGGCGCGACATGCAGGTCGACAACGCGCAGGCCGTAGCTGTTGTAATTTAGCGCGATGCCGAGCCGCCGCAGCGCCTCGGTCTCGTCGGGCGCGAGCCCCGCATCGGCGCAGAGCCGCGTCGCGAGCCGCAGGTGGTTGTCACCGAACGCCGAGACGATGGCCCAGCGATGGTGTGCGCCGCCCAGCAGCCGGTCGACAATCAGCCCGGTAGTCATCCGCGGCGCGGTGTCGATGTGCGTTTCCAGCCGCGGGTGCTCGGTAATCGCGCCCGGGTCGTGGTGGTCGATGTAGCGGATGCGCGCGCCGGCAGCGAGCAGCCGCTTGACGTCGTCACCGTTGCGGCGGTAGGAGACGTCGAGCACCGTCACCGTGTCGCCCTCGCCTGCGGAGACGCGCGCCAGCAGCGCGTTGTCGCGCTTGACGCCGGTCACGAGCGACGCCGTGCGGGGGTGCGTCAGCCGCAGCTGTTGCAGCGCGCAGATGCCGTCGGCGTCGCCGTTGAAGACGTCGTAGTGAGTCATGCGAGCCACCCCGGTAGCTCGCGGTCGCTTAACTGCTGCGCCAGCGCGCGGTTGTGCGGCGCGTAATATTCCTCGAGCCGGCGCCGGCTCGCGTCGTCGAGCAGCGCGGGGTGCGGCTTTGCGTTCAGCAATCGGTGCGCGCCCGAGAGCAGCCGCTTGCTCCACGGCACCCAGCGCCAGAGCGGGGCGAAGCCGTGGTCGACCGCAATCGCCAGCCGCTGCATCGCGCGGCTGCGGTAGAGCAGCGAGACGTTCTCGGCGCCAATCTGCGAGCGTGGGATTTCACCCGCGTCGAGACCGAGCCAGTCGCAGATGCCCGCGAGCAGCGCTGCCGGGTCGGCGACCAGCGTGTCAAAGAACTCGACCCGCAGCGCGTCGCCGAAGGCACCCTGCCACTCCGGCAGCCAGCGCGCGTAGCAGCCGCCCGCGACGCCGAACAAATCCTGGTTTTCACGCCGCCCCAGCTCCGCCTCCGGGAGCGCGAGGCAGCGCTCGACGTAGTCGCCGAATGCGACCCCCGCCAGGCGACCCTGCGACTGCCGGTAGCGGTAATACGAAAACGCGCGCCCGGCGGGGTCGCGCAGTAGCAGGATGACGCGCGTGTCGGCCGACGCCTCGCGGACGGCCTCCGCGACCGTGCCGCCGCCGTAGGCGTAGCTGGGGGTGCCGTCGAGCCGCCAGCGCTCGCTCCGCGCGTGCGCGAAGTTGCGCGTGTAATCTGGCGGCGGGAGCGGGTCGCCCCAGCGCAGCGGCAGGAAGTGGCCCGGCTCCTTGGGGCGCGCGCCGCAGACTTGCGGGTGCACCGCGAGCCAGCTGAAGAGCGAGGTCGTGCCCGCCTTGGGGAAGCCGGCGAGGAACAGGTTTGGCAGCACGGTCGCCCAGCGCGCCGCTGATAAACTGTTATATGGCTCCCACCGTCGAGCCGCATGGCGGTTTCCTCGCTGGGAGTGATGACCACCCTCTGGAAGCGGCCGGAGCTGGCGCGGCTGGTGCTGGAGCACCTGTGGCAGGTGCGCGAAACGCTGGCGGGCGAGCTGCGGCTGGAGGTGGTAGCGGTCGGCTCGGAGGGCGACGCAAGCCGGGAAGTCTGTGATGGGCTCGAGGTCGAGTATGTGGAGTCGGCCAACGACCCCTTAAACGAGAAGCATAACGCCGGCTACCTCCGCGCGCGAGAGCTGGGAGTCGACGCGGTGATGCGGCTCGACTCCGACACGCTGGCGAGCGAAACCTTCTTCCGGGCGCTGGCAGCGCGGCTCAGGGAAGGGAGCGTCGGCTGCCTCGACATCTACTTCCTCGACCTGGCCACGATGCAGCTCTACTACAACCCGCCCTACTCGCTGCTCAACCAGCGGCTCTACAACCTCCTGAAAGGCGGCTGGCGCCGCGTCGGTGAGCCGGTCGGCCCCGGCCGCTGCCACCCCGCGGCTGTGCTCGACGAGCTGGGCTGGGAGCCGTGGGGTCGGGGCGACCTGCCGAATATCCGCCACCGCATTGACGCCGCCGAACTGTCGCGGCTGCGGCGCCACGGCCACGTGCTGCGCGGGTTCCAGTTGGCGGAACTGGGCGGCTGCCTGATCGATGTCAAGACGCCGCAGAACCTGAACCCCTTTGACCCTGCGCGAGCCGACCGGCTGCTGCATCCGCAAGGCCCGCGGCTCGGGCTGCGGCGCAAGCTGCGGCCGGCGCCCGGCACGCTGCTGGCGGAGCACTTCGGCGACGCCATACTGGCGCGGTTGCGGGAGCTGCGCGCGGTGCTCTATGGCGCATAGGCCCAACTTCTTCATCGTCGGCTGCCCCCGCTGCGGCACTACCAGCATGCACGCCTGGCTGGCGCAGCATCCCGAAATATTCATGTCACCTATCAAGGAGCCGGGACACTTCGGCTCCGATCTGGTGCCAGGCACTGAAGAGGTGCGCATCACACACGACAACTACTTGGCACTCTTCAACGACACAGGTGACGAGCCGGTCGTGGGCGAGGCTTCGACCAGCTACATCCATTCGCAGCGCGCGGCGGAAGAAATAGGTGAATTCGCGCCCGGGGCACGTATCCTCATCCAGCTACGCAACCCGGTCGAGATGGTCTGGTCGCACAACCGATTGCTGCGGCACGAGTCACTGGCAGAGGCACTCGAGCGGGAGCCGGGACGCGCTGCTGCGGAACCCGGCTGGGCTGTGCGTGAGGGGGTGGCAGTCATCTTCGAGCAGCTGCTGCTCTACCGCGCCCTCGTCGCCGGGCTGCCCGCTGCTATCGAACGCTTTCAGGTGCAGTTCCCGGGGCGGGTGAAACTACTGCTGCTTGACGACCTGCGCGCTAACCCTGCCTCAGACTACCGGGAGGTGCTGGAGTTCCTCGACATCAGCACCGACCACGCACCTGAGTTCGCAATCCACAAGCCAACGCAGGGAGTGCGGTCAGAAACACTGGCGCGGCTGCTGCGTCTCGCGGATTCCGGCCTCGGCTGGTTCTACCGACCGCTCTACCGGCTACTGGGCTTGCGCGGCCTCGGCATATGGGACTACAACCGCGCGCCACCGCCCGAGCCACTCGACCCACAGCTGCGGCAGCGGCTCACGCAGGAGTTCGCGCCGGTGGTGCGCGAGCTGGAGCAGCTGGCGGGGCGTGACCTGTCGGCGTGGCGCGACCAACGCTTTTAACACGCGCCAACCCTCTTTCCCACTCCATGCACCGGTTCCCAGTATGCCTGCTGGCACTACTACTCGTGCTCCAGCTACCGGCTCCGCCGGCCGCAGGATGAGGGGGTGAAGCTGGCGAAGACCTTTAAACCTGGGCCGAAGCAGATGAACGTCATCTGCCCCTCATGTGAGATGGTGCTGACAGTCGATATCGGCAAGGGGCCCCAGAGAATCAGTTGTCCTAGCTGCGGCAAGGAAGGCAGCATCGGCCCGTGACTGCCACTGGCGCGGTTACTACTTCAGCTCGTCGCGCAGGTAGCGACCCATCGCGACGGGGTTGAGGACGTCCCACGCGAAGTGGATGTCAGCCCACTTCAGCCCGCCGATAATCGCCAGCAGGCAGTAGTAGAGCAGTCCGCCCAGCGCCGCCAGCCCGAAGAGCTGGAACCAGCGCTCGACCGCCAGCAGAGGGTCGAGCTGCCAGAATAGCGCCGCTACCAGCAGCGCCGCCGCCAGCTGCCGCAGCACCTGCCGCGAAGGGGGCAGCGCCAGCGCACGGTAGCAATACCAGCGCAGCCATACGCCCGCCAGCAGCTCCGGCCCGAGCAGCGCCAGCGCCGCGCCTTCGCCGCCGAGGCCGGGCAGGTCATTGAGGCCGAGCTGCGGAATGCTCCGCGGAACGAGCATCAGCATCAGAAGCACCGAGAGCGTGCCGGTGGCGAGGCTGACGCGTGTCGTCAGCGCCGGCATGTCGGCGCCGCGCAGCGCGATTGACCAGGGGCGGTTCAGGATGCGCACCAGCGCCACCAGCGCCAGCAGTTGCAGGACGCGCGCCGCGGGGAGGAACTCGCGGCTGATGAAGACCAGAATTACCTCCTCGGCCCAGATGACGGTCAGCAGCACGACCGGAATCGCGACCAGCGCGGAGTACCGCTCGGCACGGATGATGCTGCTGGCGGCCGCCTGCGTCCCGCCGCGCGCGTGGAGCTGCGAGACCGACG
This sequence comes from Candidatus Thalassarchaeaceae archaeon, assembly GCA_963578705.1. GTDB lineage: Archaea > Thermoplasmatota > Poseidoniia > MGIII > CG-Epi1 > UBA8886. The sequence continues at coordinate 14,929 of CAUZDT010000009.1, read as the reverse complement.
GCAGCAGCATCCCCTCCAGCGAGAGCGCCAGCGCGCCGATGAAGAGCGCGATGCGCTGGACGCCGAAATAGAGCCCAACGTCCTCGGCGGCCCAGAAAATGCCAATCAGCAGCTTGTCGAGGTGCGTCCGCAGCACCGCGAAGATGGAGGTGATGGCGACCGGTAGCGCGTAGGTCGAGTAGGAGCGGAAGGTTTCGCGGTCGGGCCGCGAAACCGGGTAGTCGCGGAAATACCAGAGCGAAACCAGCGCAATCACCAGCGCCCCCAGCAGGTAGGAGCGCGCCAGCCAGATTACACTCAGCCCCGAGAGCGCGGCAAAAATCATCAGCAGTGACCGTAACGAGGTGCCGAGCAGGTTCGGCACCGCGACGCGCGCGCCCTCCTGCCGGCCGGTGAAGGTGGCGACCATCACCCCCGTCAGCAGGAAGACGACGTAGTAGGCTAGGATAGTCCCGAGCATCCCCTCAGTCTGGATGTCGTAGAGCTGCTTGCCGAGCAGCCCGGTCCAGGCCCAGTACGTGAGACCGAAAACAGCCAGCATCAGCGCCAGCAGGCCCACCCGCACGGCGAGGAAGGTGCCGGTGCACTTGCCCAAATCCATGCCTTCGGAGACGCGCTTGACGTGTGCCATGCGGTAGCCGAGAAAGGCGATGAAAGTGAAGCCCCCGACGATCGAGAGCGCGTAGCCTAGCTCCCCCAGCGCACCAGCGCCCATGCGACGCGCGACCAGCATGATGGCGACCCACCCCAGGATGGCGTTGAGATTCTCGACCGTGAAGAGCAGCATCACCTTGCGGGAGGTCACCACGCTGCGCGACGGCCATGCCTGTTTAAAGCGGCACCAGACGCAAATACGGTTACGGCGTGGCGCGGCTATGGACGAGCTCAAGCTGTTGCGCGCGTCGCTGGCCGACTCACTGATTGTCTCCAAGGGCGAGTACCAGTACTTCGTCCACCCGCTCTCCGACGGGGTGCCGCTGGTCGAGGCCGCTATCCTCGACGAGGCAGCGGCGGCGCTCGCCGCGCGGGTGCCAGAGGGAAGCGAAATCCTCGTCACGGCAGAAGCCATCGGGCTGCCGCTAGCGGCCGCCGTCACGTTGCGCACCGGGCTGCCCTACACGACGCTGCGCAAGCGGGCGTATGGCCTGCCGGGAGAGCGGGTCGTGACGCAAAAGACCGGCTACGGCGGTGCCGAGCTGCACCTCAACGCGCCGGTCGAGGGGCGGCGAGTGACGATTGTCGACGACGTGCTCTCGACCGGCGGGACATTGCGCGCGATGTGCAGCGCGCTGCGCGGTGCAGGGGCGACTATCGACCGGGTGCTGATTGTCTTCAGCAAGGTTGACCCGGCGGAGCTCTCGGCCGAACTGGATGTACCTATCGACATCCTGCTCCAGGTGCACGTCGAGGGCGCGAAGGTGGTCATCGATTGAAGCTACTGGTTGGCGGCATCCTGGCGCTCGATGACCTGAAGACGCCGCACGCCAGCGGCGAAGCCATCGTGGGCGGCGCCGGCATCTATTCATCGGTCGCAGCGAGCTTCTTCACCCGCCCAGGGCTGATCGGCCCCGCCGGCAGCGACTTTCCCGAAACGGCACTGGAGGCGCTGCGTGAGCGAGGCATCGCGCTCGACGGGGTGCCGCGGTTGCGCGAGCCCAGCTTCCACTGGTCGGGAGAATACCGCGGCGACATGGCGCAGGCCATCACGCACCAGACGCGCGTCGAAATCCTGGAAGCGTTCAACTGGGGCGTTCCCGCGGAGTGGCGCCAGCCGACGGGGCTGCTGCTCTGCAACAACGACCCCTCCATCCAGCTGCGCCTCCTCGAGCAGGTGCAAGCGGGCTGGGTCGCTGCCGACTCGATGAACCTCTGGATTGAGATTCAGCGTGCCGCGCTCGAACAGGTCATTGCGCAGACCGACCTGCTGTTCCTCAACGACGCCGAAGCGCTGGCGTTCACCGGCGCCGCTTCGCTCGACGCGGCGGGCGCGGCGCTGCTCAGTGCGGGGCCGAAGTTCGTCGTCATCAAGCGCGGCGCGGAGGGGGCGACGCTGTTCCACGCCGACGGGACTGCCCCCATTCCGGCGCACCCCGCCGCGCAGTTCATCGACCCAACCGGCGCCGGCGATACCTTCGCCGGCGCCGCGTGCGGCTGGCTGGCAGAGCGCACGCTCAATGCCCGGGATTTGGTCGAGGCGCTGCACCACGGCTCTGCGCTCGCGTCGGCGACCGTCGAGGGGCTCGGGATGACTGCGCTGCTGGCGCTGACGGCGGAAGAGGCAGCGCGGCGGCGGGCGGCGCTGGGATAGCGCTAAAGCCGGGCGGCGTTGCGACTGCAATGAGGGGACGGGGGTTGCTGCTGCTGCTCGTCGGTCTGGCAGCGCTGGCGGTGCTGCTGCTGTGGGGAACCGGCAACGACGATGATGCAACTCCCGTCGACGAAATGGGGGAGGTGCTATCTGGCTGCACCGACCCGACCGCCCTGAACTATGACTCGACGGCTGATATGAACGACGGTTCCTGCGAGTACGAGGCGACCCCCGAACCGGAGGAGCACGAAGACCCGGACCCTCCCGGGGGTAACGAAACTGAGCTCGAGGAGCAGGCTCGAGCGACCATCGACCTGTGGGAGGGGGAGAACAGGCTGTTGCTGATTCTCGTCCATCCGACCGACTCGGCGCCCAACCTGACTGCGGAGGAGGTCGAATCCATCACCACGGATGTCGGAGCCTGGTACGAGGAGGTCTCGGACGGCAGGGTCTGGTTCAATTGGACAGTCGCTGGTTGGTACGCCCTCGATGAGGCTGCCCATGGCAGACAGAGCGTCTATCAGGCAGTGGTCGCGGACGGCTATGACATCACGCAGTACGACCGGATGGTCGTCGGCCTGCAGGATTACACCGCCCGCAGCAGCTCTACTCAAGGTGTTCACTTCTACAATGTCCCTACCGATGAGGAGACCATCGAGATTCTCGCCTCTCGTTGCGACGTCAAGCGCTTCGCCAACACCACCGGCACCCGCAGAACGATGAGTCACGAACTGGGCCACAGCTTCGGCCTCTCACACGCCATGTTCGATGGCAGCCTCAACGGCGAGGTGGACCAGTACGGAAACCAGTACGACACGATGGGGTCATCACCGGGCTGGCGCCACTTCGGCGCCGCCTACAAGCATCAACTGGGCTGGCTGGACGATGAGCAGGTGGAATTAATCACCGATAGCGGAGTGTACACCCTGCGGACGCTCGAAAGCGACGAACCACGCGCACTTCGCATATCGAAAGGGATGGTTGAGGAAGTGAAGAACGGAGAGGTCATCAGCAGCGAACACTTCTACTTCTTCGAGGCCAGGGAGGTGCAGGCACCTCAGCAGAACTCCGATGGCAATACCAGCAAGCCGGGACAGGAGAACAGGTCAAGCGAGCCCCTCAACGGAGTCATCATCAACCACGTCCGACCCTCGGACCAGTATGGCTACCACAAGTGGATCGCCAGCGCGCAGGATGCGACTCCTGAAACGCCGACGACCAGCAGCGGTGATTTCCAGCTGCTGCAGGGGCGCACCTACAGCGACCATGAGGCTGGCATCCACATCACCGCGCTGGACGTTACCGACAACGAGACGACCGTCCGCATCGTGCTGGGAAATCAATCCGCCAACTCACCCCCCAGCATCTCCGTGGCCGAGGCCATGCCGGGGGACGCCGGTTTCATGTTCAACGTGGTTGCAGAGGATGCCGACGGCGACAATCTCGCCATCTTCTGGAATTTCGAGACCGGAATCAACCAGCTTCACGCTCCCGGGCGCATCGGTACTGGAACGCCGCTGGAGCACACCTTCCCGAACAACGAGGGAAGGCGGGTTTTCGTGCTGGTCTCAGACATGCGGGGCGGGGAGGCCACTGGCTGGGTCGACGTGTGGGGTTACGTGAATGAGGCGCCCGAGATTGAGGCGCTGCTGCCCACCTCGATGGAGGCAGGCATGTTCGAGTTCAGGTCTGTTCTCAGGGACCAGGAATTGCTCACCTATGCCTGGGATTTTGGTGACGGAAACAGTTCCAGCTTCGCCCGGCCATTGCACGCGTATGCTGAAGAAGGGAATTACACCATCACCCTGACCGTTTCCGATGGGGAGTACACCGCTACTATGACCGGCTCCGCCGACACCGCTGACACGGAGAACGTACCCCCGGTGGCTGACGCTGGGCCGGACATTACCGCCGCTCCGGGTGAGACTGTCACCCTCGACGGCACGGGTAGCTACGACCCTGATGAATATCCGCTCATCTCGATGCGCTACACCTGGTCGTCGCCTGACGGCCTCGTCATCTCGAGCGCTGGAGACTGGGTGGCCACGGTAGCGGCACCGAGCGAGCCGGGTACCTACCTCATCCAGCTGCTGGTGAACGATGGCGCCGAAAGCAGCACCGACACTATGGTGCTCACAGTCGAGGCCGCTTGAACGGGAGTCGGCGACCGTCGAGGGGCTCGGCACGACCGCGCTGCTGGCGCTCACCGCCAAGGAAGCAGCGCGGCGGCGGTACCATATAATTAAATATATCACTTCACTGCACGGACCATGTTAGATACCGGCGATACGGGCTTCATGCTCGTAGCTACCGCCCTGGTCATGATTATGACTCCCGGGCTGGCTTTCTTCTATGGCGGCCTGGTGAGCAAGAAAAACGTCCTGACCATAATGATGCAGTCCTATGTGTCAATGGGCGTCACGACAATCCTCTGGGTCACGGTGGGATATTCCCTGTGCTTCAGCGGCGATACTGGGGGAATCATCGGGAACCTAGACAATGCCCTTCTGAGGGGCATCGAACCGACTGACCTTTTCACAGGTGAAGACGGCACCATTCCGGTACTGTTGTTCGTCGTCTATCAGATGATGTTCGCCATCATCACACCGGCCCTTATCACCGGAGCCTTTGCCAACCGGATCACCTTCAAGGCCTACCTGATTTTCCTGGTGGCCTGGCAACTCCTGGTTTACTTCCCCTTCGTCCACATGATCTGGGGTGGAGGTATGTTGTCCGAATGGGGAGCACTCGATTTCGCCGGCGGTATCGTGGTCCACGCTCTAGCAGGTATGGCCGCCCTGGCCAGCGTTCTTTACGTTGGGAAAAGGAATGTGCAGGACTCTGGTGCCCATAACGTTCCCTTCGTCGCCCTGGGAGCAGCGCTGCTCTGGTTCGGCTGGTTCGGTTTCAACGCCGGCAGCGAGCTGGCCGTGGACGAAATCACCGCGGTCGCCTTCATCAACACACAGATAGCGGCTGCATTCGCGGCCATAACCTGGCTGCTCCTGGCCTGGCACTATGACGGGAAACCGTCGTTCGTGGAGATGCTCATCGGCATGATTGCGGGATTGGCCACCATAACCCCTGCGGCCGGCTTTGTCAGCCCCCAGAGCGCCATGATTATCGGAGTGGCAGCTGGCGGGGTATGTTACTTCGCCGTGGTTCTGCGAAAGAAGTATGAACTGGACGATGCGCTCGATGTATGGGGTGTTCACGGCGTCGGAGGTGCCCTGGGAATTGTAATGTTGGGTGTTCTGGCCTCCACGAAAGTCAACCCTGCCGGGGCGGACGGCCTCCTCATTTCAGGAAGTACGGATTTCTTCATGGCACAGGTGAGTGCATTGGTCCTGGCCTGTATCTGGGCCTTCGCCTTCACCTATGGCATGCTCTGGGGAATCGACAACCTCACTCCCGTCAGGGTTACCGAGGAGACCGAGCGGAATTTGGACGAGTCTCTTCACGGTGAATCCGCCTATACCGAATAGGTACCGTCATTAGCCGCCTCCGCCGGCATCGCAGGTAAATGGTGGGCCCGACCAGATTCGAACTGGCGACCACTCGGTTATGAGCCGAGCGCTCTAACCGGACTAAGCTACGGGCCCGTGCGTGCGTGGCGCCGTCGAGCGGATTCGAACCGCTGACCGCCCGGTTAACAGCCGGGTGCTCTGGCCAACTGAGCTACGACGGCACCATCGCCCCCCTTTTCACCCCTTGCTTAAAGGCTTCGGGAAGGGGGGCCGTGGCGGCGTTGCCCGGCAGCGCGACGCGAGCGGCGGTGGCGGGCGCCCCCCGCAACGGGGAAAGCACCCGGAGACCCCGGCCGGTTACGTCATCCTTAATACGGCAAGGGACCTGCCGACATCCAGCTATTTATCTGAGGTGATTTCATAGCAGTCTCCACCTACTCAGCAACCAACCTGTTCGGACTTATCGAGAATGCTGAGGACTTCATACTGCTCGATGTCCGGAACGAACTGGACTTCGAACGCTTCATGATTGAGGGGCCGAGCGAATTTACGATGCTCAACATCCCCTACTTCGACTTCATCGATGAACCCGGGGCGACCGCCGCGAGGGTTCCGGAGGGCAAGCCCGTGCGCATCGTCTGCGCCAAGGAGAGCTCCTCCCAGTTCGTCGCAGACATACTCGACGGCTGCGGCCGCAAGGATGTCGCCTGGCTCGAGGGAGGCATCACCACCTGGGGCAATGTCCTGATTCCGCGCCGCATCAACAACGAGGATGAGGCGTACGAGATCTGGCAGTTCAACCGCCCCGCCAAGGCCTCATGCGGCTACGGCATCGTGTACGAGGAGGAGATGTTCATCTTCGACCCCTCGCGCGCGACAAAATTCCTGGTCGAGTTCGCCGCTTCTCGCGGTGCGAAGGTCACGCATACCTTCGAGACGCACCTGCAGGCGGACTACATCTCCGGCAGCCCCGCCCTCGCCGAGGAAACCGGAGCGACCTTTGTCGCCCACGAAAGCGATTATGGCGCCAGCCTCCACGATTATCGCGCCCTCGCCGATGGCGAAATCTTCGAATTCGCGAAGGCGGGCGGCCCGAGGGTGCTCTGCACCCATTCGCCCGGGCACACGCCCGGCTCAACCACATATATTATCGATGAGAAATACATGCTCTCCGGGGACACTGTGTTTATCGTCAGCATCGGACGGCCCGACCTCGGCAAGAGAGTCGTCGAATGGGCCAGGACCCTCTATACAACCCTCAAGGAACGCATCACGGTCCTGCCGGACACGTTGCTGGTGCTGCCCGCCCACTTCACCGACTGGGAGCGGGAAGCCGATGAGCAACTGCGAATCGTCAACGATTTTGGCACGGTCAAGGCCCTCAACGAAGCCATTTATGGCATCGAGGATGAGACGGAGTTTGTCGAGTACATCAAGGCAAACATCCGTGATCAGCCAGAGATTTACGACCAGATTCGCCTGGTAAACGCCGGCCGGCTCACGCCCGACCCCAAGGAGCAGAACGTGATGGACCTCGGCAAGAATGAATGTGCGGCCTCCGGCCACGGAGGCGCGTAGCGGGCCTCCGCACTGCTGGGAATCCATGGTAAACTACGGCTTCGTCATCGACAACCGCACGTGTATCGGCTGCCACGCCTGCACGGTCGCCTGCAAGTCGGAGCACGACGTGCCCATCGGGGTGAACCGTACCCACGTCAAGTATATCGAGAAAGGCACTTTCCCGAACAGCAGCCGTGAGTTCAGCGTCCACCGCTGCAACCACTGCGAGGACGCACCCTGCGTCACCATCTGCCCGACCACCGCGCTCTTCACACGCCCCGACGGCATCGTCGATTTCGACGATGCCCGTTGCATCGGCTGCAAGTCCTGCATGCAGGCGTGCCCCTACGACGCGCTCTACATCGACCCTGACCAGGGCACCGCGGCGAAGTGCAACTACTGCGTCCACCGGCTCGAGAATTCCTACGAGCCGGCCTGCGTCATTGTCTGCCCCACCGAAGCCATCATCTCGGGCGACCTAGACAACCCCGGCTCGAAGATAGCGCAGCTCGTTGCCACCCACGATACAACCGTGCGCAAGCCCGATTCGGGGGCGAAGCCCAACGTATTTTACATCGAGGCGAGCGAGGAGATGCTCAACCCGGCCGCCACCGAGCGAACCCGGGCCGGGATGTGGAGCGAGCAGGCCGCCGGCGTCGGCCACTTCGCGAAATACGCCGAGAAGCGGCTCGGCGCGGCCGACACCGATTCGCTGCTAATCCAGCTCGCGCTGGAAAAGAAGGCAAGCGAGGCACCGCCGCGCGACCGGGCCCTCATCCACGACGTCGCCGCCAAACTGGCCAACGAATCCCCGCAGGCGAAGCGCGCGTACGACCAGCCGTCGAAAGGCGTCCTTTGGGGCTGGGAGGTCTCCGCTTACATCTGGACCAAGGCGATTGCGTCGGGGACCTACCTGGTCGCGATGCTGCTCTGGCTCGGCGGCTATCTCGAAATGGATGCGCAGCTCTGGTGGCTGGTAGTGGGGACCGGGCTCGCGTTCCTGGGCATCACCGGCGCCCTGCTTGTACTCGACCTTGACCGGCCCGACCGCTTTCTCTACGTCATGCTGCGGCCCAACTGGAGCTCATGGCTTGTCAGGGGCGCCTACCTGCTGGTGGGCTTCGGAGGAATCCTGGCCGCCACCGCGGCGGTGCTGTTTTTCGAGCTTGGCGAGGCGCCCTTGCGCTGGCTGGCTTTCGCTGGAATCCCACTCTCCGCGCTCACCGCCATCTACACGGCGTGGCTGTTCCAGCAGGCGAAGGGACGCTCGTGGTCGCGCGACGCTGCGCTGCCGGCGAAGTTCATGCTCGAGACCGTCATCATCGGCTCCGCCACGCTGCTGATACTGGTCGTTCCCGAGCCCGCCTACATCATAGCGGCGCTGGCGGTGCTGGCGGCAGCCCTGCGGCACGGCCGGAAAGTGGTGCAGGAGCCGCAACTGGAGAGCCTGATATGAAAACGGAAAAGTCGTTCATCGAGTGGATGGCCGAGGGAATCGGCGTCATTCCACGACTCGACCGCGAAGAGGCGCAAGGAGCGACGCGCCCCTTGCGCCACTACCCCGACCCGGAGGAGTGGGACGACCACATCGAGCTCGACGCCAACGCCTGGCCGGAGCGGGTCGAGCGCCGCTACTCGCTGGTGCCAACCACCTGCTTCAACTGCGAGTCGGCCTGCGGGATGCTTGCTTACGTCGACAAGGAGACCGGCCGGGTGCGCAAGTTCGAGGGCAACCCGGCGCATCCCGCCAGCCGCGGCCGCAACTGCGCCAAGGGACCAGCGACGATTAACCAGATTAACGATACCGAGCGCATCCTGCACCCGCTGAAGCGCAAGGGCGACCGCGGCGCGGGCGAGTGGGAGCGCATCTCGTGGGAGCAGGCACTGGACGAAATCTCGACGAAAATCCGCGATTCGCTTAATACCGGCGCGCGCGACCGGGTAGTCTACCATGTCGGCCGCCCCGGGCACGAAGGCTACGCCGACCGGGTGCTGAAGGCGTGGGGCGTCGATGGGCACAACTCGCACACCACCATCTGCTCGGCAGGCGCCCGCTTCGGCTACGCACTGTGGCACAAATTCGACCGGCCGAGCCCCGACCACTCGAACGCCAAGGTCATTCTGCTCGTCAGCTCGCATCTCGAGACCGGGCACTACTTCAACCCACACGCGCAACGTATCGTTGAGGGGATGATGAGCGGCGCCAAGCTCATCGTGCTCGACCCGCGGCTCTCGAACACCGCCTCGATGGCCGACCACTGGCTGCCGGTCTACCCCGGCTCCGAGCCGGCGCTCTTCCTCGCCATCGCGCGTTATATACTCATCGATGAGCTCTACGACCGCCGTTTCCTCGAGGAATGGGTCAACTGGCCGGAGTGGATGGCGGCCGCGCACCCTGATGACGAGCCCACGTTCGAACGCTTCGTCGAACGACTCATCGAGCAATACGCGGAATACACCTTCGAGTTCGCTGCCACGGAATGCCAGGTGCCGGTCGAGCAGGTCGCCGAGGTCGCGAAGGTGGTCGCCAGCGCCGGCAGCCGGCTCTCGACCCATGTCTGGCGGGCGGGCGCCATCGGCAACCTCGGCGGCTGGCAGGTGGCGCGCACGCTGCACCTGCTGAACGTCCTGACAGGCTCTGTCGGTACAGAAGGGGGGACTTCGCCCAGCGCCTGGACCAAGTTCCACCCCACCTTCTTCGACGTGCCGCCGCCGCAGGAGGCGTGGAACGAGCTTATCTGGCCGCCCGAATACACGCTCTCCCACTACGAGATGAGCCAGATACTGCCGCATCTCATCAAGGACGGGCGCGGTAGCATGGACGTCTACTTCACGCGGGTCTTCAACCCGGTCTGGACCTTCCCCGACGGCTTCTCCTGGATTGAGATGCTCTCGAACGCAGAGGCGGTCGGCTGCCATATCGCGCTCACCCCAACCTGGAACGAGACCGCCTTCTTCGCCGACTACGTGCTGCCGATGGGGCACGCCAGCGAGCGGCACGACATCAACTCCTATGAGACGCACGCCGGGATGTGGATTGCGTTCCGCCAGCCGGTGCTGCGCGAGTTCGCCCGTCGGCAGGGGAAGCCAGTGCGCTTCACCCACGAGGCCAACCCAGGCGAGGTGTGGGAGGAGGACGAGTTCTGGATTGAGCTCTCCTGGCGCATCGACCATGACGGCTCGCTCGGCATCCGCAAGCACTTCGAATCGCCATACCGGGAGGGCGAGTGCATCACCGTCGACGAATACTACAGCTACATCTTCGAGCACGTCAAGGGCTTGCCCGAAGCGGCTGAAGCCGAGGGGCTTGCACCGCTGGACTACATGCGCAAGCATGGCGCCTTCCTGGTCGAGTCGGGGATCTATGACAAGCACGAAACCGAGGTTGCTGAAGGGGGCGTCGAAATCGACGGAAAACAGCGACTCGGCTTCCCGACGCCAAGCGGCAAGCAGGAATTCTACTCGCAGACAATGGTCGACTTCGGCCACCCCGAACACGCGATTCCCGGCTACCGCATCCGCTCGCACATCCACCCCGACCGGCTCGACCGCGAGGCAGGCGAGTATGTGCTGCTGCCCAATTTCCGGCTGCCGACGCACATCCACTCGCGCTCGGCCAACTCGAAATGGCTGGCCGAGATTGCGCACCGCAACCCAGTCTGGCTCCACCCGCAGGACGCCCGCGACCTGGGCGTCACCGATGGGGACCTGCTGAAAATCGAAACCGAAATCGGCCACTTCGTCGACAAGGTGTGGGTCACCGAGTCCATCAAGCCCGGCATCGTCGGCTGCTCGCACCACATCGGGAGGTGGCGGCGGCAGCAGGACGCCGGCAACCGCTACATGTCGGCCAAGGTCGACATCACGAATCCGGAGCCGGGACGCTGGCGCATGCGTACGCTCGCCGGCATCGAGCCATGGAAATCGAACGACGCCGATACCCGCAGGGTGTGGTGGCGCGACGGCGGCGTCCACCAAAACCTGACGCACCCGGTGCAGCCAGACCCCATCTCGGGAGCGCACTGCTGGCTCCAAAAAGTACGGCTCACGAAGCCGGGACCCGACGAAAAATACGGCGATATCGAGGTCGATACTGACCGGTCATTCGCATACTTCAAGCAGTGGAACCAGTGGGCCAAGGATGCCGAAACGCACCCCGATGGCCTGCGCCGGCCGCTCTGGATGGGGCGGCCGCTGACACCAGCTCGAGACCAGTTCTATATCGACAAATAAGGAGGGCTGCCACATACGCCTCCACGCTGACGGCAGCGCTCTTTAACCGGCGCAGGCTCCCGCGGCGTGGCCCATGTCGTGATGCTGCGCACCCGGCTCACCAGCGGCGCACAGCCCGAGCCTGTTGTCGCCGACACCGCCGCTTCGCTCGCCGCGCTTGGGCACGAGGTAACGCTGCTGGCGTGGGACCGCGACGGCGACAGCGACGGCGAATCGGAGGCCGAGTGGGGGCGCATCGTGCGCTACCGGCGCCTCTGCCCGCTCAACGCGCCGCTGGCGTTCGCGCGCGAGCTGCCGCGCTTCTGGTGCTGGTGCCTGCGGCAGTCATTGGCCATACGGGGCGACCTCGTGATTCACGCGCACGACCTCGACACGCTGCCGCTCGGCCTGTTCGCGGCGCGGCTGCTGCGCGCGCCGCTAATCTACGACTGCCATGAGAACTACCCGGCGCTGGTCGAAAGCGCCGTCTCACATCAGACGGCGCTGCGGCTGCACCGACTCGAGGCGCGGCTGCTGCCCTATTGTGATGGAATCCTGGCGGGTGGACCGGGCTACTACGCGCGACTGCGGCAGATGCTACGGCGTGGTGCGGCGGCGCCGTTCAGCGCAACAGTGGCGGAGGCACTGGAGGTGATGCAAACTACTTCCACCGGTGCCGATAAGGGGCGACTGGCGCTCATCGGCAACGCCAAACGGCTGGCTGACTATCGCCTGCCAGAGACGCCACGCCAACCGGGCGAACCATTCCGGTTGCTTTATATAGGTGTCCTCGAGAAACGGCCGTCGCGCGGAATCCTCGAAACCGCGCTCGCGGTAGAGGGGCTGCGCGACGTCGAATTCCTAGTTGGCGGCTTCGGGACGCTGGTGCCGCAACTCGAGCGGCTCTGCCACCGGCTGCACAACACCTGTTACCTCGGCCCGGTCCCGCCGGACGAGGTCGCGCAGCGCACGATGGCGGCAGACGCGGTGCTGCTAGCGCTCGACCCGGCCAACCTGAATAACCGGCTTAGCGCGCCCAACAAGCTGTTCGAGGCGCTGGCGGCCGGCGTCCCGCTAATCACCTGCCGCGAGCTGCTGCTGGGACACTTTGTCGCCGAGGTGGGCACCGGCATCGCCTTCGCGTGGGGAGACTGGCGCGGCCTGCGCGCCGCCGTCGCGGGGCTGCGCGACACGCCCGGGGAGCGGAGCGCGATGGGGTGGCGGGCGCGGGCGCTGGCCGAAGAGCGGTTCAACTGGACGGTGTGCGAAGCGCGGCTGGCGGCGGTTTACGGCCGCCTCAGGTGTTGAAGTCCAAGACCTGTGTCTCGAAGCTCTGCAGGTTAACCGCGATGGCGCGGTTGGGGTCGGGCTGGAACCCCATCATGCGCTGGAAGTCGGTCTGCGACTGCCAGGTTCCCGGGTTGAGCAGCAGCATCCCCTGATGCCGCTCGACCCCGCACGAGTGGACGTGCCCCGTGACAAAGATATCGGGCATCTCGCGAATCAACATGTGGTCCTGGTCCTCGGGCGCGAGCGGGGTCTTGCCGCCGTAAATCGGCGCAAGGTGGCGGCGCAGCAGCAGCTCCTTCATCATCAGTATGGGCTTGTCGTAGGTCAGGTCGCGCAGGCTCACCAGGTCGTCGAACGACTTGCCGTGGTAGCAGAGCACGCTGACCCCCGCCAGGTCTAGCAGCGCCGGGTTGGCGGTGAAGGTGACGCCGGGCGGGTAGCGCTCCTGCACGCGCCCCGGCAGCGGCAGCTGCGGCTCCATCAGCCGCACCGCGTCGTGGTTGCCCGGCAGGACGATGACTTGAATGTCGACCGGCAGCTTCTCCAGCTCACGCTGCATCACCGCATACTGCTCCCAGACATCGGTAATCGCCAGCTCCGCTTCCTGCCCGGGGTAGGAGTCGATGCCGTCAACCACGTCGCCCGCCAGAATCAGGTAGCCCGGGCGCGGGATCCACTCGCGGTGGTAGTCGACGTCGCCATTCAGCCACGCGACGAAGCGGTCCCACTGCGCCTGCTGGAAGGTGTTGCTGCCGATGTGCAGGTCGGAGATGAAAAGCGCAGTCCACGGCTCCGCGGCGCGTCCCGGCTCGCGGGCGCGGCCCTGGTAGGGGCGCACGATGGGGCCGTTGGCGAAGAGCATGTCGCCGCGCCGGCTGAGGCGGCCCGAAATCCCGATGACCTCGTCGTGCAGCAGGGTGTGGCTCGTCTCGTCCGCCTCGCCAAGCATCACCGCCAGGCGACCGTCCGGGTCCTCCAGCACCGCGCGCACGCGGCCGCCCTGCAGCTGCCGCACTTCGGCGACCATCCCGACCACCGTGCTCTCGCCGTCGGGGTCGACCTGCCGCAGCCCGCTCGCGTCGCGCATCGCCGGGTCGCGTCGCACCAGCCGCGCCAGCGTGCGGAAGCGGTCGTTGAAGAGCGCGACGTAGCTCTGCAACTGCCCGTCGGCGCGGGTGCGCCCGATTTGCCGCTGGATGATGACGGGCGGCAGCGCACCGGTCGCCTCGCGGACAATCGGCTGCGGCCCCTCCGGCTCGGGGATGAGGTCGCTGAGGCCAAGGAAGAGCTGCGGCCTCTCCAGCGTCCTGAGCGACTGCTCGAGCCAGCCGAGGCCGTCGTGATGCGCGACGACGCGCTCAACCAGTTCTGGCGATGGCAGCATGTTGCGCTGCGAAAGCCACGCTACCACTTCCTGCTCGTCCGAGGCCAAGTTCGACCCTATTGGCGGAGTCGGCAAAACAGTTGTCCCTTTTCCCCAGCGCGGCTGGCGCGCCATGACTCCCCTCGAAATCGGCACCCTGCTGCTGCTGGCGCTGCTCGCCGGCGCAGTGTGGCGCGAAGTGGTGTGGCGGCTGCGGAAGCGGCAGCTGGAGCAGGCGGCCATCAGCCGCTCGCGCAGCGTGCTGGGCGGCAAGTTCGCCGAACAGCTGGCGCCGTTCCTGCCCGACTTCCCCGCCGACCCGACCGAGGCGCGCTTCCTCGGCAGCCCGGTCGACCTGGTCGTCTTCCCCGGCCTCGCCGAGGGCAATCCGCGCGAAATCGTCTTCGTCGAGGTCAAGTCGGGCAACGCGCGGCCGACCGCGGTCCAGCGGCGGCTCGAGGCGCTTGTCGCGGAGGGGCGCGTGCGCTGGAAATTGCTCCGCGTCAACCTCCCCCGCTGAGCCAGCGGAACCGGCGCGGCGGGCGGTATTTAGTCGCGCTCTGCCTGCGCTCTGCCTGCGCTCTGGCCAGCCGGCTACGGCGGCGAGAGGGGGGTTAAAAATCAGCCCCCCCCGCCGCGTCGGTCCGCAGCGTTTATACGCGGACTGCTATACCTGCGGCCCCGCGGTTGAGCGGGTTCCCACTAATGCAGTCAGCACAAGCTTCCCGT
>CAUZDT010000008.1:0-29304 GCA_963578705.1 Candidatus Thalassarchaeaceae archaeon | reverse complement strand
TGCATCGGTCTTGTCTACCTCATTAGTCGTAAGCTTTCCGATCACAATCCCAGATTTAGTTAACAGGAATAGATTATGTATACGTCCTGCCTTTCCAGGATGAATCAGTTTTTCCTGTAGTGCATTGACCAGTTGGGTGAATTCAGCAGTTCTGGAACCAGGGTCATAGAGCCCCATTTTCTCAGGCGAGAAATTATCGACCAGCGCGCGGAATTCAGAGAGGTCAATAATCCCCTCTACCTTCCTTTCCTGTTCTTTAACAATCTCCATGGCCTTGACAATTGCCTCCCGCACTGTCGTAACAGTCATTGGTTTCAGGATGTAGTCCATGGCACCATACCTGAAGGCAGTTATGGAATTCTGGATATCTGTTTCAGACGTAAGCATAACTACGGGGAGTTCCGGCTTATTGGATTTGACAATCTTCAGTAATTCCAGGCCAGACATTACGGGCATGTTTATATCGCAGAACATCATCAGGTAATTACGTTCGTCCAGTTTCCTGAGGGCCTCATCTGGACCTTCGGCAAGGTAAAGATTGAATTCAGGCCACTTCTTGAACAGGAATTCCATACCCATACGGATTGGATAGTCATCATCAACGGCAAGTATATTCGAAAAACGGTCTCCACCCATACTAAATTAATGCTAGGTAAACCTCTCGATTTTCTCCAGGAGCAGGGGCAATCTCACGGGCTTGGTCTCGTATTCATCACATCCAGCTTCCATGGCCAGTTTGCGGTGCTCCCCCATGGCGTGTGCAGTCAGTGCAATTACCGGTATGCTCTTTGTCTGCTCATCTGCTTTTATCTCCCTTGTGGCTTCCAGCCCATCTTTCACTGGCAACCCCATATCCATTAGGATAACGTCAGGCCCCTCACTTTTGGCCATGTCGATGGCTTCCTGACCATCCATGGCACATACAATTTCAAAACCTTTCTTAGTCAATCTCCGGGTCAGCATATCCCGGTTCATTTCATTGTCTTCCACTAGCAGGATTTTCGTCATTTTTTCTCCTTGATTATTTTTGGTATAGTTATTGTAAAGGTAGTCCCCTCGCCAATTTTGCTTTTGATGTCTATATTTCCCCCCATCATATCCGTAATTTTCTTGCTGATAGGCATACCCAGCCCCGTCCCGCCGTATTTCTTCGAGGTGGAAGTTTCGGCCTGCATGAATTCTTCAAAAACGGTTTTGAGTTGTTTTGAGGTCATTCCAATGCCAGTGTCTGAAAGTTCAAATTTGACCCTGCCCCTAGTTGTTTTACTAACTTTCAGTTTTATGACTCCTGCTTCGGTAAACTTGGCAGCATTACTCAGCAAATTAAGCAGAACCTGCCTGAGTTTTGTTTCATCATTCCTGAGAGTTCCAATCGACTCATCAAGGTCCACTACCAATTCATTCCTGTTTTTCTCAACTAGGGGCTGCGTTGTGGACACTATCTGTGAAATGAAGTCTTTCAGGTTGAATTCTTCAAGATATAGTTCCATCTTGCCAGCTTCGATTTTAGAAATATCGAGAATGTCATTGATGAGAGTAAGGAGGTGATCTCCAGATGAATGAATCTTGGTCAAGTCGTCAAGATAAGTTTCCAGGCCGTCATCCTCTGCTTCTTCCATCAGTATTTCACTGTAGCCTATTATGGCATTGAGGGGCGTTCGTAATTCGTGGCTGACTTTCGCCAGGAAATCGGTTTTAGCCTGACTAGCTGAACGGGCTTTTTCCATCGCAATTTGCAGTTCTTTCTTCTGTCTGTGCATCACTTTGCCAGACTCTTCAAGTTTCTCCATCAGGATATTGTAATGATATCCAATTTGCCCCGCTTCGGTAAAGACATCTTCGGGACCTCTTACGGACAGGTTGCCTGTTTCAGCCTGGTACTGCATTACCTTCAGGAGGTCGATATGGTCACTGCTGGAATCGTGCTCGGCAATATTCAACCCGATGTCTTCAGCTTCCTGACTCACGCGCAACGGGCTGTAAGCATTGATAGTTCTCAATATTACATAACTCAGTACAAATACGTACAGACCGATAGCGACAACACCAGATAACTGGGCGATAAATTGGTCCACTCTTATATTTCCAGAATATGAAACGAGTTGACTATTAGAAAGTAACATTTTCTCAGTCGCCAAAAAAGGCAAGGCAAGTGTTCCAAATATGCCACCGGCCAGATGGACTGGGATGGCTCCAACCGGGTCATCAAGTTCCAGTCTTTCCAGTAACCGGGTAGCATAGAGGGCCACGAGCCCACCCCCACACCCGATAATTATAGAACCTAGTGGAGTAACTATATTACAACTCGCAGTTATTGCAACGAGACCTGCGAGTAATCCATTAATCAGGTCACCTGCCGGTGCCGTTCCATTCTGTACCCCCCAGAAAATCAGGCATGCAACGATACCTGCCGCAGCTGCCAAAAATGTGTTCAGCAATATTCCAGGAACGGACTCATCCAGAACGAGCTGGCTGCCTCCATTAAATCCGTGCCATCCAAATCCCAGGAGCAGTACACCCAGCACTGAAAGGGGTAGGTTACTAGGTGCAAATTTCCGGACCTCTCCCTTGACGAAACGACCGGTTCGTGATCCGATAATCAATATGGCAGCTAAACCAATCCAGCCACCCGTAGAGTGAACTACTGTAGACCCCGCAAAGTCAAGTAAACCAATATCATACAACCAGCCAGTTGTTCCATCCCCTCCAAAAGTATCATCACTGTTAGCCCAGGCCCAGTGACCAACTACTGGATAAAATATTGTTCCCACAAGTGCAGTTATTATCAGGTAGCTGTTGAACTTCAGTCTTTCTGCAACCGAACCTGAAATTATGGATGCGGCAGTCGCGCAGAACATGGACTGGAATATAAAAAAGGTCATCGCCGGCCCAGAGGTAGTTGTCCCACTCGGGTCAAAGAAAAAGTTATTAGTCCCAAATAATCCGCTTTGGCTTGCACCAAACATTATCCCATATCCAACAATCCAGTAAACTACTATTGATATTCCAAAATCAGAAATATTTTTCAGTGCAACATTTATGTTATTCTTGTTTCGGATAATACCGGATTCAAGGCACATGAAGCCTGCTTGCATCATGAAAACCAGGACTGCACAGATCAGCATCCAGAGCAGGTTGATATTTTTTGAATTTTCTTCAGCACTGGCTTCAGCCAATATACCTGGCATGAGCAGGTTTAGAGAAATTATAAAAAGCAGCGAATATATCAGGAGCCTCCTGAAATTCTGCAGAATGCTAATTCTCAAAATACAATCTCCATCATTTTTAGGGTCGTAGAATAAAGATTCAGACTCCTCCGGGACATGATAAGGAATTTGGCATCTGTTTCATTCTGGTACATCAAACATCAAAGTATGTATTTAACCATTTCAACCAGTGCATTGAATGACAATATCTTAAGGGTCGTCCTATTGGAGTCCATGGATGGCTTTGATGATGATGAATGGGCCGAGATGCAGGCAAAATATGTGGACTACATCATTAAGGAAACATCTGAAATCAAGGCTGCACTAAATTCCGGAGATTACGATGCTTTGAGGGTTTTTGGCCACAACATCAAGGGTAGCGGCGGGATGTATGGCTTTGATGATATAACTTCAATCGGCTCCATGATTGAAGCACTGGCCAAGGCAGAAAATTTGAGTTCACTCCTGAATGAAATAAGCAAGCTGGAAGAAAGCCTGAAGGCCAAAAACCTGAAAAATTAATGATTCGGGAGCAGCACGACCTTGCCGAACATCTCACCCTGCTCAAGGATTTCATGGCCACGCGCCCCTTCGGAGAGCGGTAGCTCGCAGTGGATGAGCGGCTTCAGCGCACCTTGCACGAGCAGCTCCAACACTGCGGCGAAGTCGGCGTGCGAGCCCATGGTCGAGCCCAGGATTGAGAGCTGCCGTGAGAAGATGAAGCGAATGTCGGTCTCCGCCAGCGGGCCGCTGGTGTTGCCGACGGTGACGATGCGGCCGCCGATGCCGGCCAGCCGCAACGACTGTTTCCAGGTCGCGCGGCCGACATTATCGACGACGACGTCGTAGCCGCGACGTTCGGTAGCGGTGAATAGTGGCTTGTGCCATGCCGCGTCGGCCTTGTAGTCGACGACCAGTGCTGCTCCCAGCTCTTCGGCCCGTTGCGCTTTCTCGGAGCCACCGGCAACCACGTGCACTTCGGCGCCGAGGTGGCAGCCGAGCTGGATGGCTGTCGAGTTTACACCACCACCCGAGCCGACGACCAGCATGCGCTCGCCAGTTTGCAGTCGCGCACGGTGGACCAGCATGCGATAGGCGGTCAGCCCAACCAACAACGGTGCGGCCGCTTCCGCCGCCGTGAGGCCGGCCGGCCGCGAATGCAGGTTCTCCAGTGGCACCGCCACGAACTCGGCGAAGCCGCCGCGCACATGTTCTCCGAGAATACGGTAACTCGGCGACATCGAATCCTCTCCACGTGTGGTCCAGGCGTCCTGTCGCGTCGAGATACCCGGATCCACAACGACGGCGTCGCCTGCCTTCCAGTCGCCAGCGTCCGCGACCAGTGTGCCCGCGACGTCGCTGCCGCCGATATGCGGCATTTCCAGCTTCAGCCCGGGCCAGCCGCGCCGCACCCAAATATCAAGGTGGTTCAAGGAACATGCATCTACCTTCAGCAGCGCCCAGCCGTCCGGAACCTCGGGGTCTGGGACGTTGCCGAACTGTAGCATGTCCAGCTCGCCGTGGGCCTCGAAGTAGAGTGCGTGCATCAGGGGGCGATGGTGGTGGTGTTTTTAGGGCTGCAGCCCGCTAATCACCCACGACTGTGACCACCACTTCGCGCTGGTGCCCGCGGGCACGGTGCTCCCAGAGGTAGATACCCTGCCAGCGGCCGAGCAGCAATTTGCCATCAGCGACCGGGATAGTCTCCGAAATCGAGGTCAGCGCGCTGCGGATGTGCGCCGGCATGTCGTCGCGCCCTTCTATGGAATGCGCGTAATCGTCGCCTTCGGGGGCGAGGCGCGCCATGAAACGCGCAAGGTCGTGGCGCACCGACGGGTCGTAGTTCTCCTGTAACAGCAGGCTGGCGCTGGTGTGGCGGATGAACAAATGGCAAACGCCGTCGCTGACGCCCGCATCGGCGACGGCGTCCTGTACTTCGCGGGTGATGTCGTGGAACGCGTAGGACTCGGTCTGCACGGTGAGTGTCTGTCGTCGCATCGGATGCCTTATCCGCTCCACGCATTAAGAGCGCATGCTTACGCTGGTCGGCCTTGGACTCGGTGGCCCCGAGTCGCTAACGCAGGACGGCATCGCCGTCATCCGCGAAGCCAGCGCACTCTTCGCCGAGGGCTACACTTCACCGCTGCTGCCGGAAACGCTGGCGTGGGTCGAACAGGCTGCCGGTCGCGTGCGGCTGCTCTCGCGCGAGGAGGTGGAGCAGCCCGAAACGCTGCTGGCAGCAGCGCGCGATGGTGACGCGGTGCTACTGATCGGTGGCGACCCGCTCTCGGCGACGACGCACGTCAGCCTGCGGTTGCAGTGCGGCGAAGCCGGCATCGAGTGCCGCGTCGTCCACAACGCGTCGGTGCTGACTGCCGTTGCGGGAGAACTGGGGTTGCAGCACTACCGCTTCGGCCCGGTCGCGACGCTCGTAACCCCGCAAGGCGACTATCGTCCGCTCTCACCCGTGAAGCGCGTGCTGCAGAATATTGAGGCGGGATTCCACTCACTGGTGTTGCTCGACATTCGTGCCGACAAACCTGTCGCAGAGCCGCGACTGATGACTGCTACCGAAGGGGCGGCGCTGCTGGTCGAGGGCGGCATCGCGACCGGAGCGCGGGCGTGCGCAACGGCCCGCGTCGGCCGCAGCGACCAGCAGCTCTGGTACGGCGCGCTGGGAGAAATGGCGCAGGCAAAGATAGGTGAGGTGCCGCATTCCATCGTGATTCCGGGCGAACTGCACTTCGTCGAGGAAGAGGCGCTGGCGGCACTGCAGGAATAGGCAGCGCTGCAGCTCGCGAGTGCTAGGTGGGGCGGTCGGGAGGCTGCCGGGAGGTAATCGGGGGATGCAGCTCGCGTGTGCTCGGTTGGCCGGCCCTCGTAGTATGAACGACCTTACGGTACGAATGTATTGTTGAGGCAACACACTCATTCCGAAGACCTGCCGGTACGGCACAGGGGGGGACATAATTAATACTTTCCAGACCTGTTACGCATGCATCGCGGTAAGTCTTCACGCAACTAGTAGTGTTTAGCCCAAAAAGGCCAACATTATTTCCCCCCACGGCCATTGAACGGCAGCGTTTTATCCCCCAGCAGACTGGCGCGCCCTAGATGCAGGGGTGGCTTGCGCTAGAGGACGGCACGATTGCCCGCGGACGCCCGTTTGGCGCCGCTGGAACCGTCGATGGAGAACTGGTTTTCAACACCGCAATGACCGGCTACCAGGAAGCGCTCACCGACCCCAGTTATGCCGGCCAGTTGCTGATGTTCACCTTCCCACAAATCGGGAATTACGGCTGCCACCCGGACTGGATGGAGTCTTCCGGCGCGCAGGTGCGCGGGTGCATTGTGCGCGAGTGCTGCCGCGAGCCACATCAGGCGCAGCAGACGCTCGATGAATGGCTGCGCGCCGAAGGCATACCGGGGTTGGAGGGTATCGACACGCGTACGCTGACGGTCCAGACGCGCGAGGCGGGGACACTGCGCGCCGTGCTCTGCACCGACGGCTCGCTCTCGCCGGAGGATGGCGTCGCCCGCGCCGCCGCGATGGCGTGGCCTTCGGACGCAAATCTTGTCGCCGGAGTCTCGACGCCAAAGAAATACCGGCGCGGCCGCAAAGGGCCGCGGGTAACGCTCTTCGACTGGGGCGTCAAGCAGTCCATCGTCACCAACCTGGCGCAGGACTGTCGCGTCACGGTCGTGCCGTGGGATACCGACATCGCGGAGCTCGAGCTGACGAAGCCTGACCTGATATTCATGTCCAACGGCCCGGGTGACCCTGCCCATCCCGAAATGGCGCTGGCGGTCGCGACGGTGCAGCAGGCGCTCGGCCGCTGGCCGCTGGTCGGCATCTGCCTGGGCCACCAGATTCTCGGCCTTGCCTTGGGCGGAAGCACCTACAAGTTGCGCTTCGGCCACCGCGGCGTGAACCAGCCGGTGCACGACACCGATGCCGACCGTGTGTTCATCACGTCGCAGAACCACGGCTTCGCGCTCGGCGAAATGCCAGATGGCATTTCGCAAGTCTTCACGAACCTGAACGACCGCACCTGCGAGGGCATCCGTGGTCCGGGCTGCTGGTCAATCCAGTTCCACCCCGAGGCGTCGCCGGGGCCGCTCGACGCCAACGTGCTCTTCGAGCGGGTGCGGGAGATGGTTGATGAGTGAAACCGCCCATGGACCGGCGCTGAAAGTGCTGGTTCCCGGCTCGGGGCCGATTATCATTGGACAGGGCGCGGAATTTGACTACTCCGGCTCGCAATGCTGTGCCGCGCTGCGCGAGGAAGGGCATTTGGTAGTGCTGGTCAACAGCAATCCGGCCACAATCCAGACCGACCCCGGGACGGCCGACACAGTCTACATCGAGCCGCTGAATGTCGAGACGCTTGAACGTATTATCGCTCGCGAAAGACCTGACGCCATCATGCCCGGGATGGGGGGGCAGACCGGGCTGAACCTGACCACCGCGCTGGCGGAAGCGGGCGTGCTGGAGAAATACAACGTGCGACCGCTCGGGACTTCGCTCGAAACCATCGAGATGGCCGAGGACCGTGAGAAGTTCCGGCTGCGCATGGTCGAGCTGGGAGAGCCGGTACCGCAGAGCGGCGTGGCGCAGGATCTGCCGCAGGCACTGGCGCTCGCCGAGAAGCTGGGATACCCGACGGTCATCCGCCCCGCCTACACACTCGGGGGGACCGGCGGCGGCATCGCTTTCTCACGCGAAGAACTCGAGGTCATCGCCGGCCGCGGGCTGGCGCTCTCGCCGACGACGCAAGTGCTGATTGAGGAGTCGGTGCTCGGCTGGCAGGAATTCGAGTTCGAGGTGCTGCGCGACTGCGGCGACGACGCGGTCGTCATCTGCTCGATGGAGAACCTGGATGCGATGGGCGTCCACACCGGCGAATCCATCGTCGTCGCGCCATCGCTGACGCTCCCGGACACGCATTACCAGCGATTGCGCTCGTCGGCACTGAAGGTGGTGCGCGGGCTCGGCATCGTCGGCGGCTGCAACGTCCAGTTCGCGTTCGACCCCGTCAGCACCGACTATGTGGTCATCGAGGTCAACCCGCGCGTCTCGCGCTCGTCGGCGCTGGCGTCGAAGGCGACCGGCGTCCCGATTGCACGCATCGCGACGCTGCTGGCGCTGGGGCGCCGGTTGCACGAGCTGCCGAACCGCGTTACCGGCAACACCAGCGCCGCCTTCGAACCGGCGCTGGATTACGTCGTGCTAAAGATTCCGCGCTGGCCCTTCGACAAGTTCAAGCTCGCCGAACGTGACATCGGGACGCAGATGAAATCAACCGGCGAAACCATGGCCATCGGCCGCTCGTTCGAGGAATCTCTCCTGAAGGGCTGGCGCTCGCTCGGCCAAGGATGTGGCTTTCCCGAGGGCGTCGCCGAGCGCGGCCCGGCGCTCGAGGAATTACTGCGCCAGCCCACAGACCGCCGACTGGAAGCGGTCTGGGAAGCGCTGCGGCAGGGGTTCGGCGCGAAAACGGTGGCGGAGCAGACCGGCTTCCACGCCTTCTTTACGAGCCGCATCGCGACACTGGTCGCACTCGAGGCGGAGCTGGCCGGAGGCAAGCTGGCCGGAGGCAAGCTGGCGCCAGAGCTGCTGGCGCGCGCCAAACAGGTGGGGTTCGGCGACGCACACATCGCGCACACTTGCAGCCTGCCGGAGGCGGAAGTCCGCGAGGCACGTCGCCATGCGGGGCTGCGCAGCAGCTACCTGAGGGTCGACACCTGCGCTGGCGAGTTCGCCGCGCGGACGCCCTACTTCTACTCGACCTGCGGCGACGCGGGCGAGGAAATCGAGCGTGGCCGTTCGGTGCTCATCCTGGGTTCGGGTCCGATACGCATCGGGCAGGGCATCGAGTTCGACTACTCGACGGTCCACGGCGTGCAGGCGGTGCGCGACGCCGGACTGGAGGCGGTCGTGGTCAACAACAATCCCGAGACCGTCTCGACCGATTTCGACGCGTCGGACCGGCTCTACTTCGAGCCGCTCGATGCGGAAGCGGTCTGCAACATCCTGGACGTCGAAAAACCGGAAGGTGTAATCCTGCAGCTGGGTGGGCAAACCGCCGTCAACCTGGCTGACGCGGTCGCCGAGCATATCGCCGCCAGCGGCCTGAAGACGCGCATTCTCGGCACGCCTGTCGCGAGCATGCTCGACGCCGAGGACCGCCAGAAATGCGGCGCGCTGATGGAGCGCATCGGCGTGCGCATGCCCGAATGGGCCGCCGCGACTTCTGCCGACGAGGTGGTCGAGTGCGCCGAGCGCATCGGTTACCCGGTGCTGGTGCGACCGTCGTTCGTGCTTGGCGGCCGCGGAATGGAAATAATCCACAACCGCCAGCAACTCGATACCTACCTGCGGCTTGAGACGCACGCGTCGCCCGAGCGGCCGGTGCTGGTCGACCGCTTCCTTGAAGGGGCGCTCGAGCTTGACGTCGACCTGCTCTCCGATGGCAAGCGGGTGCTGGTGGGCGCCATCATGGAGCAAATCGAGATGGCTGGCGTCCACTCGGGCGACAGCGCCTGCGTTATCCCACCGCAGTCACTCTCCACGAAACAGCAGCGGGAAGTCGTCAAGCTTTCGACGCAGGTCGCCCGCGCGCTGGGGGTCATCGGCACCGCCAACCTGCAGATTGCAGTGCACCGCGGCGAGCTGTTCCTGCTCGAGGCCAATCCGCGTGCCAGCCGCACGCTGCCGTTCGTCTCCAAGGCGACCGGCGTGCCGCTGGCACGGCTCGCCGTGCAGGCGATGCTGGGGCAACCGCTGCCGAAGCTACCGAGCCCGCTCCCGACGCACGACATCGCGGTCAAGGTGCCGACCTTCAGCTGGCTCAAGCTGCCCGGGCTCGACACGGTGCTGGGGCCAGAGATGAAATCGACCGGCGAGGCGATGGGGCACAGCGCCAGCTTCGGCACTGCCTACCGACGGGCGCTGGCGGGCGGCAGCCGTTCGCTACCGCGCAGCGGGACGGCGTTCCTGTCGGTATCCAACCAGCTCAAGGTCGATTTCCAGGGCGTAGCACGGGGTCTGGCCGCGCTCGGCTTCCGGCTGGTCGCGACGCGCGGCACCGCAGTCCACCTGCGGCAGGCGGGGCTCGAGGTCGAGACCGTCTGGCGCATCTCCGAAGGGCGGCAGCCCGACATTCTGGGTTTCATGCGCAGCGGCGACGTGGACCTTGTCGTCAACCTGCCCACCGGCCGGCGGGCGCAGACCGACGGCGCGCAGATGCGGCGGCTCGCAGTCGAACTCGGAATCCCGTTCATAACCACCATCACCGGCGCCCGCGCCGCGGTGGAAGCGATGGCGGAGCCGGACGATGGCGACGTGCAGCCATTAATCGCCAAAGCAGGCTTTTAAACGGGTCGTCGGAACTTCGGTCCGGCATGCGTAATTCCGGCACAGTCAGCCTTTCGCTCACGAGCAGTGAGCCGCTCACCAGTTACAGTGAGCAGGTGCGGCAGGAATTCGAAGAACACCTGTCTGCCGCGCTCGCAGCCGAAGCGCAGGACATCGTGCCACTGCTCGAACGCGGCGCCAGCGGCGGCAAGCGGCTGCGCCCGGTCCTGTGCCGGCTGGTTTCCGACGCGCTCGAGGGCGATGCGCACCTGGCGTTCGAGTGCGGCGTCGCGCTGGAGCTGATTCATAGCGGCGCGCTGATTCACGACGATTGGATTGACGGCGACGAATTCCGCCGCGACGCGCCCGCATTATGGCGGGAACTGGGGCCGCGCACCGCGGTACTGGTGGCGGACCTGATGATTGCGACCGGCTCGCTGCACGGCGCCATCTCGGAAGCGACATCGCGCTCGCTGGCGCGCTGCATCCGCAGCCTGTCCGAAGGTGCAATTGCCGATTTCACCGACCACGCCAGCTATACCGAGGCGGTCTACCTGAAACGCATCAAGCGCAAGACTGCAGCACTCTACGGCACCGCCGCCGAGTTGGGCGCACTGGTCTCACCGCGCGTCGATATGGCGCCGCTGCTCTACCATTACGGCGAGTGCGTCGGCATCATCTACCAGCTGGCGGATGACTTTGTGGACTTGCTCAACTCCTTGCTCACCGGCACGCCGGTCGGCGACCTGTCGCTCGGCATCCCGACGCTGCCGCTGACGCGGCTCGAACGGCTGCCCGACTATCAACCCTGGGTGCAGGCGTTCCTTGAGGAGCGCGACCCTGGACCGCTGATTGCCAACGGCAAGGTGAGGGACGCCCAGCAGGTCTGCGAGGAACTGCTGAAGCCGTGGCAGGAGCGCGCGCAGGGCTACCTGCAGGAACTCCCGGATACGCCCTACCGTGAGCTGCTTGAAACGGTCCCCGGTGCGTTCGCCGACGAGCTGCTCAGGGCCGACATCGCCTAGACGCCGCGCAGGTGGCGGCGTTCCGGGTGGCGCACACGGATTTCGCCAACGCGGGTGACGTCAGCGTCATCTTCCGTCAGCTCACCGAGGTAGATGCGCCGCGAATTAATCTTGCTGAAGCGCAGGCCGAGCTGCTGGCAGTCCGACTTCATCCGCGAGCGGAACGCGTTACGCTTCTGCGGGTTGATGCCCTTGGGAGTTTCGCCTTTCCAGAGCTTTTCGAACTGCCGCTCCTTTTCGGATCCGCTCACAGCAGCGATGAGCCTGCTTCGCGGCAAAGGCCCAGGATTGAATCATACTGCAGTGGAACCAGCAATACGAGCATCAGCAGCACCGCGAAGGCGATATACCGTGTGTGCCCCCCGAACGGCCGCGCGTTGCCTTGCGGGTCTTCAGTGTAGATGTTGCGAATGATGCGCAAATAATAGAAGAGCGACAGCGCCGAGTTCAGGACACCTGCGATAACCAGCCAGAACAGCCACAGTTGCCCCTCCATCGACGCCTGGAAAATGCCGTAGAACAGCCAGAACTTGCTGAAGAAGCCGCCCAAGGGCGGAATCCCGACCAGTGCCAGCAGGCAGACCGTCATAGCCAGCGCCATCAGCGGCGACCGCTGCGCCAGCCCGCGGTAGCTATCGACAGTGTAGCCGAGTCCCGCCATGCCGACCGCCGCCACAATCACGAACGCACCACCCTTCATGATGGCGTGCACAAGTATGTGGAAAATCGCACCGCCCAGCGCCAGCTCGGTCATGACCGGAAACGCGGCGAGGATGTAGCCCGCCTGCGCTACCGAGGAGTAGGCGAGCATGCGGCCGATATCCTGCTGCCGCAGCGCCGCCAGGTTGCCGACGCTCATCGTCACCACCGCAATTATGGCGATCAATAGCTGCCACTCCGCCAGCGCCGGGCCGAGGGCGGTGACGAAAATGCGCAACAGCGCGACAAATCCCATCGCCTTGCTGCCCGCCGCCAGAAAGGCGGTGACGGGCGTCGGGGCACCCTGATAAACGTCAGGAGCCCAGGCGTGGAACGGCACCGCGGCGACCTTGAAACCGAGGCCACCGATAATGAACAGGATGGCGACGAAGAGCACCCCCGTCAGGCCACCGTCCCAGTTATGGGCGGCGATGGCTGCTATCTCCACCGTCCCCGTCAGGCCATAGAGCAGCGAGATGCCGTAGAGCGTCAGCGCCGAGGAGAAAGAGCCGATGAGCAGATACTTGGCGCCCGCTTCGGTCGAACCGTCGTCGTGCTTCTGGAAAGCGACCAGCGCGTAGCTGCTGAACGCCGCCAGCTCGAGGCCGATGAAGAGCGTCAGCAGGTCGGTAGCCGAGGCAACGATGAGCATTCCCAGCGTGGCGGTCAGCAGCAGCGTGAAGAACTCGGGTCGGTGCGGCAAATCCCCGAGGTAGGCGAGGCTGACTATTCCCGAGCCGAGCGCAATCGCGAGGAATGCGAACTTGAAGAGCTGCGAGAAAAGGTCGATTTCAAGGTGCCCGAAGTAGGTTGTCGATGCAGCTGAAGCCGAACCGAACCATTGCAGCCACGTAGCACCCAGCGCAACCGCCAGCGTCACGACCGCAAGCCGTCCGCATAGCTGCGCGTTACGGTGCAGGAGGTAGGTGCCGGGCAGGAGCAGCGCCGCGGCCGCCAGCAGGAATTCGGGGAAGAGCAGTTCAACGCCCGCCATCAGGCCACCCCCATCAGTCGTAGGATGTCATAGCACGCCACAGTCACCGGCGCCATCAGCAGCTGCGGCAGTACACCGAACAGGATTGCCAGCACGACGATGGTGAACATCGGCCACTGCTCATACCACGGCGCTTCGTGCACTTTCGTAACGTCGACCTGTTCGCTGAGCGGGCCGAAAATCGAACGCTGCAATGCCCAGAGATGGTAGCCTGCGGTGAGCACCATTCCGAAAATCGGGAGCAGCAGCCAGTAGCCATGACTCTCAAAGAACGCTATAAATACTGCAAGTTCCGCCACGAAGGTCGCCATCCCCGGCAGGCCGAGGCTCCCGAGGAAGATGATAACGACCAGCGTCGCGGTGTAGGGCTGCTTCTGCGCCAGCCCCCCAAGCTTCGGAATTTCGCGTGTCCCGACCTGGTGCAGCAGCATCCCGGCAATCATGAACATGGCCGGGCTCAACAGGCCGTGCGCAAACATCATGAAAACCGCCCCCGCCATCCCCAGCTCGGTGAGCGTCGCGACGCCTAGTAGCGCGACACCCATGTGCGAGATGCTGGAGTAGGCTACCAGCTTCTTCAGGTCGGTCTGCGCCAGCGAGAGGACCGCTCCATAGATGATGGAAATGATTGCCAGCACGACCATCACCGGCACGAAATACTCGGCGCCAAGCGGTAGCGGCGCCAGCGCGGCACGCATCAGTCCGTACAGGCCGAGCTTCAGCATGATGCCCGCCAGCACGATTGACCCGGCGGTCGGCGCTTCGACGTGCGCGTCGGGGAGCCAGGTGTGGAAAGGGACCATCGGCATCTTGACCGCAAAGCCGATGAAGAGCGCCGCAAAGACCCACTTCTGGAAAGCGGGCGCGAAGCTGCCAGAATGCTTCGCGATTTCAATCATCGAAAACGTGCTTGCGCCAGCTTCAAAGTAGAGCGCCATGAAGCCGACCAGCATCACCAGCGAGGCGGTGAAAGTGTATATGAAGAACTTGTAGGCGGCATATCGCCGGGCGGGACCGCCCCAGATGGCAATCAGGAAGAACATCGGAATCAGCACGACTTCCCAGAAGAGGTAGAAGACGAAGTAGTCCAGCGTCACGAATACTCCGAGCATTGCAGTCTGCATCACCATCAGCAAGCCAAAGAATAGCGCCGGCCGCTTCGTTTCTTCCCACGCGAAGAGCACGGTGAGCGGTCCGAGAATGCCGGTCAGCAGTACCATCGGCGCGCTGAGCCCGTCCACTCCCAGAAGCAGCGAAACGCCGAACTGGGAAGACCAGACATACTCTTCCATCAGCCGATAGCCACTGCCGGAGCCCGCTTTCATGAAGATGACGAGCGAGAGCAACAGCGTCGCCAGCGTCGTGCCAAGCGCAATCATGCGCGGCGCACCGGGGTGGTTGCGGAAGCCCCAGCACCATCCGGCGCCAAGCAGCGGGAGCACCAGCAGGTAGCTGAGCCACGGGAAGTCGCCAAAGCTCAGGGCGATTTCCGGAATCGGCGCTGCGCCGCTGCCGACTATTATGGTGCCGCGCATGCCCATCAGCGCGTGCGGTTCACACACATATTCCAGTGTGCCATCGGCCGCAGTATATTCGGCTGGGAGCGTCCAGTTGCCGCCCACCTGAGGGGCGCCAGAGCGGAAGCCTGACTCGTAGCGATTCGCTTCGGAATTAGCGACCTGCGCGACATTATGCGAGCCGTTGCCCCAAACGAATTCGACAGTATCGCCGATCGTAACTTGCAACACCACCGGCTCGAAGTAGTATGAGCTGCCGTCGCCCGACTGCGTCACGGTAACCGTCGTCGTCTCGGCCGCCGCGGTTGGCAGCAGCGCCAGCAACAGCACTAGCGCAAATAGTCGTTTCACGGTGACCACCCCGTCAGCGGCAGCACAACTCGTAGCAGGATTACCAGCGCGCCGAGGCCGCCGAGCGAATAGGAAGCGTAATGGCCCGTAAACCCGGTGTGCAGCCGGCGGAGGCGCTCGCCGCTGCGAATTGCGCCGTTGGCGATGCCGTTCACCGCGCCGTCAATCACGACGAGGTCGAAGCTGTTGCATGCCGCGGCGCCCACGTCCCAGCAGCGCAGGCCAACCCAGTCGAAAAAGCGCGAAATATAGAGCCGCTTGGTCAGGAAGTGGTGCAGCCATGCAGTGGGCTGGTTCTCGAGGATAAAGCGCGCGCGCTCGGGCCGCTCAACCTGCGTTGGCGAGCGGTAGTAGAGCAGGCTCGCCAGCGCGATGCCGCCCAGCGCCGCCGCGACCGAGAGGTGCGTCCCGCTCGCGGTTAGCACATGGTCGAGCAACGCCCAGTCGTCCTGGGGCGCGTGGTGGCCGTAGTGGACGTAGCTGGCGAACCCGTCGCCGAGGAAGATGGCGAAGCCCGAAATGACCGCAAGCGCCCCGAGGATACAGAGCGGTATCGTCATTACCGCCGGCGCTTCGTGCGCCTTCTCATTCGGGGGGCCGGTGAAGGTCATCATCCAGAGGCGGGTCATGTAGAAGGCGGTCATCCCCGCCGTCGCAAGCGCCATCATCCAGAGCAAGGCGAAAATCGGCTCCGCTTCACCGTTGTGCCTGACGGCAGCCAAGATTTCGTCCTTGGACCAGAAGCCGGAGAAGAACGGCACGCCCGCAATCGAGAGCACCGCCAGCCCCATCGCAGTCGAGGTGAGCGGCATCGCCCGCCGTAAACCGCCCATCTCGCGCATATCCTGCGTGTGCACTGAATGGATTACCGTACCGGCACCGAGGAAGAGCAGCGCCTTGAAAAAAGCGTGATTGAGCAGGTGGAACATCCCCGCCGTGTAGCCATGTGCTGCGGCATACGCATCGCCACCGGCGTGCGCGAACGCCCACGCCCCAGTGCCGAGCGCGAGGAACATATAGCCCAGTTGCGAAATGGTCGAATAGGCGAGCACGCGCTTGATATCATACATCACCAGCGCCATGCTGGCGGCGATGAATGCCGTGAAGCCACCCGTGATGGCGATATAGAGCGCCGTGTCGGGCGAGTGCACTATGAGGGGATACGCCCGCGCGACGAGGAAAACGCCCGCCTTGACCATCGTCGCGGCGTGAATCAGCGCGCTGACCGTCGACGGCCCTTCCATCGCGTCGGGCAGCCAGAAGTGCAGTGGAAACTGCGCCGACTTGCCAATCGCGCCGCCGAAGAGACAGAGCGTAGCCCACTTCAGCTCGGTCGCGTGCTCCGCCAGCACTGCCGGGTCGGCAAAGAGCTCGCTGTAGCGCAGCGTCCCGAAGGTGTTGAAGAGGATTACCAGCCCGAACAGCAGGAAGACGTCACCGACACGTGTGACGAGGAACGCCTTCTTGGCGGCCGAGGCGGCCGAGGGTTTCTCGTACCAGAAACCAATCAGCAGGTAGGAGCAGACGCCGACCAGTTCCCAGAAGATGAAGAGCAGCAGGAAGCTGTTGGCAATTACGAGGCCGTGCATCACCCCCACGAAGAGGCAGATTTCGGCGTAGTAGCGGATGCGCCGCTCGCCTTCGCCGGCCATGTAGCCGACGGAGAACATCACAACCAGGAATGATACAATCCCGACCACAACCAGCAGCAGCGCTGCCAGTCCGTCGAGGTAGATGCCGCCTTCGAAGGCGAACGTAGCGCCTTCGAACCAGGTCCATGTCTCTTCATACGGGCCGTGGCCGCCCGTGAAGACTTCCCACGCCACCAGCAGCGAAAGCGCGCTCGAGCCGCCAACCCCGATGAGCGCCAGCCAGCTGCCTGAGGCGACGAAGCTGGAGCGCAGCGGCTCGAACCGTCCGCAGACCAGAATTAGCAGGAACGCCGCAATCGGAAATACCGGAATCAACCACGCCTGTTCGAGTATCTTACCACCTCAGGAGGTCGAGCATATCCAGCTCGATGGTATTGCGCTGCTTGTAGAGGCTGAGCAGAATGGCAAGCCCAATAGCCACTTCGGCAGCGGCAATCGCGATTATGAACAGCGCGAAGACCTGGCCAGTCAGGTCGTTCCAGAATTCGGCGAAGGCAACGAAATTGATGTTGGCTGCCGTCAGCATGATTTCAATCGACATCAGTACCACGATGGCGTTGCGGTTGCGTATGACGCCGTAAGCGCCAATCAGTAGCAGCGCCGAACTGAAGAGGACATAATGCATTAGCGGAATCATTCGTGCTCCTCCCGCGCCAGGAAGACGCCCGCCTGCAAAGCGACCACCAGAATCATACCAACCAGCAACAACGCCAGCTCCCACTCGCTGAAGACTTCGAAGGCGAGGAACTGCGTCGTCCCGACCTCGATTGAGCGCGGCAGGCTCCAGACCGTGGTGTGGCCCTGCGAGTCGTGCGCCCGCACCTGCCACCAGTATTCCACACCTTCGTCAAGCCCCTCAACATCCGCCTTGAGCGCGGGCGTGCCGGCCAGCTCGCGAACCGGCTCCGCTCCCGGTACCGGCAGCAACCGGAAGTCATAGCTGACGCCGACAGCGTCCCACTCCAGAAGCTGCTTGGCAGAACTTTCGAGGCTGAATGCACTGGTCGCAATGGCCTCTGCAGGCGCGCCGTCAACCGGCAGGTAACTGACTACCCAGATGTAATCATCGGGCATCAGTCGCCGAGTTTGGTAACTAGACTCGTCAGTCAGGTTCTGGCTCGCCACCACGTCACCGGTCGAGTTAGTAACTTGCAGTTCATAGTTGACCACGAGGTGGGACCATGTGAAGCGCACCGTTGTATTGTGGTGCTGGTAGCCGTCAGCCGGCTCCAGCGGGTGCGGGTCGCTGCCGCCACTTTGGGGAGGGCCAAGCTCGCCCCACGGCGCCAGCGCCACCATCGCGACGACGTAGAGCACTAACGTCCAGACCAGCCCGTCGCGCAGCCAGGAATCAGCCATTCTCGCCTCCCAGCAGCGTGCGCCGCGTGAGCATGATGCCGAACAGGATTACGACCGAGACGGCACCAACGTAGACCAGTACCTGAATGACTGCCAAGAATTCGGCACCGGCGAGGATGAAAATACCGGCGGTGAGCAGGAAGACGGTCGCCAGCCAGACCACCGAATGGACTATATCGCCGCCAGTCACGACCGCCCATGCAGCCGTGAGGATGCTCAATGCGAGCAGCCAGAAGACAATCAGTGCCAGGTCCATTCAGGCCGCCTTCGCCGGCTGCAGGCCACTCGAAGAGGAATCTGAGATGGGCTCCATGTGCAGGCAGTCGACCGGGCAGACTTTGACGCAGGTCGAGCAGCCGATGCAGATAGTGTAGTCGAAGTAGGGAACCGGGATGTTATGCTTGGAGCCGTCGCGCTTCTCGCGGTCTTTGGGCCCGGTATCCATGATGATACAGTTAGTGGGGCAGTTGTCGACGCACTTGCGACAGCCGATGCAGGTGTCGGAGAAGAGCACGGGCGACTCCATCATGTAGTTGGTGAGCGGCAGCTGCGGTAGCGTTTCCATGTCGACCTTGAGCGACCGGGCCGGGTAGATGAGCCCCTCTCGTGTCGTGTCGGCCATCTCGTAAAAGTCGGTCATGGTCATCGCTCCCGTGGGACAGTAGTCCTCGCAGAAGCCACAGAACATGCAGTGGCCGAAATTGATGGCGGGCCGCTCCGGCTTGGTCTTGCGCTTGGCGAGGTGCGAGCCATACCAGGCGCGCACCTGCTCTTCCTCGTCAAGTTCTTCAGGCTTCATCTTGAGGCAGCGGTTGGGGCAGACCTCGGCGCAGATACCGCAGCCGATGCACAAATCCCAGATGACGGCGTTCATCCCGCGGTAGGTGGGCGGCAGCTCGCGCCGCTCGAGCGGGTACATGGTCGTCTGCGGCCGCCCGAAAGTGGACTTTAGCATCTGCTTGACCGTGACCGTAAATGGGCTGAAAATTGACTGGATCAGGCCGGGAGTCTTCGTTGCTTCGGGCATCAGAAAACCTCCACGTAGAGAATGGCGAGGGCGAGGTTAATCAGCGAGAGCGGCAGCAACCGCTTCCAGCCCAGCAGCAGAATCTGGTCGGTGCGGATGCGCGGCACGGTCCAGCGCAGGATAATGAAGAATACCAGGATGGCGTAGACCTTGAGCAGGAACCAGATTTCGCCGGGCAGGAACGGCCCTGACCAGCCACCCAGGAAAAGGATGGTTGCAATCATCGCACCTACGAAACCGCGGATGTACTCCGCTGCGAAAACAAGACCCAGCCGTAGGCCGCCAATTTCGGTAGTCCACCCCTCGACCAGTTCCGCCTCGGCCTCGGGCAGGTCGAACGGCACGCGTTCGACTTCAGCCAGCATACAGACGATGAAGACGATAAAACCAAGGAACTGGGGAACAACGTTCCACATCCCCTGCTGCTGCGCCACGATATCCATCGGGTTGTAAGAGCCGGCGACGAGGAAGACGCCCGCCATCGAGAGCAGCAGCGGGATTTCGTACGCCATCAGCTGCGCCGCCGAGCGCATCCCGCCGATGAGCGTGTACTTGTTGTTGCAGGCCCAGCCGGTCGTCAGCACGCCTATCGGAGCAATCGAGAAGGCGGCCATCACCACCAGCAGCCCCAGCGGAGCGGACGAGGCCGCAATGCGGGGTGAGAAGGGGACCATCACAAGCAGCAGGATGCTCGAAGAGATGAATATCACCGGCCCGATAGTATAGAGCAGGCGGTCTGCCTTGTCGGGAACAATAAGTTCCTTGCAGAAGAACTTGATGCCGTCGGCAACATTCTGGAGGATTCCGATGCCGGCGTAGGTCGTGGTCTTCCAGTTGTATTCAGGAGCATAACCGGCCAGGTCGCTGGCAATCTCCTTCAGTGAACTGAGAGAGAGCATCGGCCCCCGACGGTCCATGATACGCCCCGCAATCTTGCGCTCGAGGTAGACGACGATGATGACGTTGGTGAAACCTATCATCAGGGCGACGTTGACCACGATGGTCCATGCTAGGACGTTGAGGCCGGCGGCGGATTCCATCCAGCGCGCCAGGTCGCCGGCCGGGTTGCTGAAAGGCGGCATGATGTGCTCCTGGAAGTAGAGCAGCGGCGTCATCAGCGGCACCAGCCACGCTTCGCAGAACCAGTAGCTCCAGTCATAGAGCGACGTCATTTATCAGTCTCCCCGATGCACATGTCGAGGCTGCCCATGATAGCGGGCACATCGGCCACCTTGTAGCCTTTCAGGAAGTGCGGCGCGGCTGAAACGGTGGTGAACATGGGGCTGCGAATCTTCCAGCGGTAGGGGCGGTCGCTGCCGTCACCGATGAGGTACATCAGCGCCTCGCCCCGCGAATCCTCGGTGCGCCGGAACGCCTCGCCGCTGGCGCGCAGGGGGACGCTGTCGGCCATCACCTTGCCTCCCGGCATCTTCGCCAGCGCCTGCCGGATGAGGTTCATCGACTGGTGCATCTCGTCGACGCGTTGCCGGTAGCGGCTGAAGCAGTCGCTTCCGCCGCCAGCGGCCGTGTTGGTGGCCGGCTCGAAGTCCAGCTCAGGATAGGCATCGTAGGAGTCGGCCTGCCGCAGGTCGAACGGGACCCCGGCACTGCGCAGGTTAGGGCCGGTGATGCCCCAGTTGATGGCGTCGCTGGCGCTGTAGATGCCAACGCCGTCGTTACGCATGCGGAAGATTTTCGAGTTATCGTAGAGGTTTTCGTATTCCTTCAAGCGCCGCTCGAGCGTCTGCATGACGCGCTCCGCCTTGGCTTCGAAGCCGGGCGGCAGGTCGCGCTTGACGCCGCCAATCTTGACGTAGTTGTAGAGCAGCCGCCCGCCGCTCGGGATTTCGAGCAGGTTCAGGAACATCTCGCGGTCGCGCATGCCGTAGAGGAAACCGGTAATCAATCCCAAATCGGGGAGGTAGGCGCCGAGCCACATCAGGTGCGAGGCGATGCGCTGCAGCTCGAGCACGACCGTGCGGATATACTGCGCCCGGGGCGGCGCCACGACTCCCATCAGCTCCTCGGCGGTGAGACAGTAGCAGTGGGTCCAGGTCATCGCGCTAGCGTAGCAGAGTCGGTCGGTGAGTGTCGTGTTCATGAAGTACTTGCGACGCTCGCCAATCTTCTCGACCGAGCGGTGCAGGTAGCCCAGCTCAGGCACAGCATCGGTGATGGTTTCGCCGTTGACCTTGATGCGCAGGTTCCACAACCCGTGGGTCATCGGGTGTTGCGGGCCCATGTGAATCCACATTTCCGCCATTACCACTCCTCCTCGTGAATCTCGTAGACGTAGTCCTTGCGTAATGGGTGCCCTGCAAAACCGTCCGGCAGCAGCACCCGCTTCAAGTCGGGGTGGCCGATGAAGTAGATGCCCATCAGGTCGTACGCTTCGCGCTCGTGCCAGTCGGCGCCGGCCCACAGGTAGGTAATGGAGTCAACAGTGGGAGTGTCGCGCGGCAGGTCGATATGGACTTCGAGCATCTGCCCGGCCGCGTCAACTTTCGAGAAGTGGTAGACCAGTTCAAAGGCGGTCTGGTTATCGACCGCCGAAATCAGCGAGCAGTGGTCAAAGCCGAAGTCGTTTTTCAGCACGCTGAAAAACGACTGGCTCGCCTCGCGGGTAATCGAAATGCGGCCGACGTTGGAGCGCAGCACCGAGCCGTCGCTGGCGCCTTCATGCTTCGCCAGTTGCTGAACGAATTGCCCGGTTTCCATTTCAACGCCTCAGGAAGTATCCCGGCTCCTGCTCGCGAATCTTCTTCTGCAGCGTCAGGAAACCGTGCATCAGCGCCTCGGGCCGGACCGGGCAGCCGGGAATGTAAACGTCCACGGGCATGAAGGTGTCCGCGCCCGCGACGACCGAATAGGAATCCCAGTAAGGGCCTCCGCCGATAGCGCACTCGCCCATCGCGATGACCCACTTCGGGTCGGCCATCTGCTCGTATAATGTCTTCAGCTTGGGGCGCAGTTTCTCGCAGACCGGGCCGTTTACAATTAGGATATCGCACTGGCGCGGCGAGGAACGATAGACCACTCCCATGCGCTCGGAGTCGTGGTCGGGGCCACCGGCAGCGCCCATCTCGAGCGCACAGCACATGATGCCGAGATGGAGCGGCCAGGGCGAATAGCGCAGCCCCCAGTTAAAAATCGGGCGCGTGACGCGATTGACCACGTCGCGAATGCCGGTCTGCTCGGCGATGTTGTAGACTGCGTCGTCGACCCAGTTCAGGAACTGGTCGGAGCGCAGCGTCAGCCAGTCGCCCGACGGGGGGTCTTCCATGATTGTGGCGGGGTCGCTGGTGCGTGAGCCGAGGCCCTTGCGCATGCGGGGGTTGCCGCGCACCTGTTGCCGGCTCATATCCAGATAACCTCCTCCTTCTTCAACGCGTAGTAGAGTGCGAGCAGGGTCATCCCGACGAAGAGGAACATCACCAGCTTGGCGCTGGTGTCTAGGCTGGTATAGACCAGCACCCAGAGCATCAGGAAAACGACGACGAGGTCGAAGACTACGAAGAGGATGGCGAACATGTAATACTGGAAATGGAACTGAATGTGCGCCTCACCCACCGGCGTTTCGCCGCACTCGTAAGTCGAGCGCTTCAGCGGATTCCCGTAGTCGGGCCGGAAGAACCGTCCCATGAAGAAATTCATCAGAGGGAATGTGAGCGCAATGACCGCGAAAATCCCGATTGGGATATAGTCGTGACCGAGCACGGTGCCCCTGTGCAGCAACAGTATAAAAAGCGTTCGGGAGCGGCGGCAGCGAACCGTAATAAATCCCCGGGGCAGGGGGCAGGCATGGCACCCGCCAGCGACGCCCGCCGCATTACCACCAACACGCTGCAGGCGATGAAGCAGGATGGCGAGAAAATCGCGATGCTTACCGCCTACGATTATTCGCTGGCGAGGCTGGTCGATGGCGCCGGGGTGGACGTCATCCTCGTTGGCGATTCCGCCTCCAACGTGATGGCGGGCAACGAGACCACGGTCCCGATTACGCTCGACCAGATGATATACCATGCCAGCGGCGTCGTCAAGGGGGCGCAGCGCGCGCTGGTCGTCGTCGACCTGCCGTTCGGTACCTACCAGGGCGACTCGAAGGCGGCGCTGGATTCGTCAATCCGCATCATGAAGGAATCGGGCGCGCACGCCGTGAAACTCGAAGGCGGCGCCGAAGTGGGCGAGTCGGTCGAGCGCATCCTGACCGCCGGCATCCCGGTCATGGGCCACCTCGGGCTGACGCCACAATCCATCTACAAGTTCGGCACCTACACCGTCCGCGCCCGCGAGGAGGCCGAAGCGCAGAAGCTGCTCGCGGACGCGAAGCACCTCGAACAGGCGGGCTGCTTCGCCATCGTGCTCGAGAAGATTCCGGCGACCCTCGCGAAGCAGGTGAGCGCCGCAATTTCGGTGCCGACCATCGGCATCGGTGCCGGCCCCGACTGCGACGGGCAGGTGCTGGTGCTGCATGATATGCTTGGTATAACACAGGATTTCTCTCCGCGCTTCCTGCGGCGCTACCTCGACCTCGAAAAGGATATCCAGTCGGCCATCGCGCAATACGTCGGCGACGTGCGCGGCGGCGAGTTCCCGACCGAGCGGGAATCCTACTGAATGGCGCCGGCGACAGCCATCCGGGGCGAGCTGCTCGACCTCATCTGCGAGTGTTCCCGCGACCAGCATCCCTACGAGTTTGCCGCAGTCCTTCGGCAAGAAGGCGATACCATCACCGAGCTGCTGCCGCTGCCGGGCGGCATCGCCGGCGACGAGCACGCCATCCTGCCGCTGCACATGCTCCCCGTCGACTGGTCAATCTGCGGTGTGGTCCACTCGCACCCCATCCCTGACAACCGATGGTCGGATGCGGACCTGCACCTGTTCCAGAAGTTCGGCACGACCCACATCATCTGCGCCTACCCCTACGACCGCCTGTCGTGGGCCACCTACAACTTCCGTGGCGAACCGGTCACGCTGGAAGTACTCGAGTGACGGCGGGCGCGTCCCCGCACGGCACACCGCCGCGCTGACTCGATGGACTGGCGCTCTGGCCAATTCCGCTGGCGGTGGCGCTGACCACGCTGGTGGCTGGGCATGGTGTGGTTCAGGAATTTCCTGAGTGAGTGAACTACGCATCTCCGCGTAGCTACGCATCCCCTATAACTCCCCACCCGCTACGCGCGCCATGGAGCGCCCGTACGTTATCGTGAACTGCGCCGCGTCACTCGACGGCAAAATTGCGCTGGCGAACCGGCGGCCGGTGCAGCTCTCGTGCGACGCCGATCACCAACGAGTGCACGCGTTGCGGGCGGAATGCAACGCCGTCATCGTCGGCATCGGCACCGTGTTACAGGATGACCCTCAGTTATTGCTTGACACGGCGTTGGCCGAAGGTGAGAGCCCGCTACGGGTGGTGCTTGACACGACGCTGCGGACGCCGCGCTCGGCGCGGGTGCTGCAGGGTGATGCGCCAACGCTGGTCGCCACCGGCAGCCGGTCGCGGCGACGGGAGCTGCGCGGCGCAGAAGTGGTCGCGTGTGGTAACGGCGCGGTGGACCTGCCGCGGCTGTTAGCGCTGCTGCACGCGCGCAATGTGCGCAAGGTACTGGTCGAAGGGGGGGAAACCGTACTCTGGTCGTTCCTTACATCGGGGCTGTGGGACGAGTTCACCCAGTTCATCGCCAACACGCTAATTGGCGGCGTGACTTCGCCGACCGTCGCCGGCGGGGCCGGCGCGGCGATGCCGGCTGAGATGCACTCCTTCGTACTTGATAGTACCGAGCGGCTGGGCGACGGCGTACTGCTCCGCTGGCGGCGCGGCTGATTTAGCGCGGGCGCGCTGCCGGCGCGATGCGCTTTGCGGTGATGGCGTCGGGACGCGGCAGCAACTTCCAGGCGCTCATCGATGCCCGCGCGCGGAGCGAGCTGCCGGGCGCCGAGCTGGTGCAGCTCATTGTCAACAAAAGCGACGCGCAGGCGGTTGCCCGCGCCGAGGCTGCGGGAATCCCGTGGGCGTTCATCGACTCCGGTGCGATGGCACGCGCCGAGTTCGACCGGTGCGCGCTGGCGCTGCTGCGTGACTGCCGCGCCGAGGCGGTCGTGCTGGCCGGCTTCATGCGGCTGCTGACGCCCGAGTTCATCGCCGCTTTCCGGCACCGCATCCTGAACATCCACCCGGCGCTGCTACCGCTCTTCCCCGGCGCGCACGCGCACCGCGACGCGTTGGCGGCCGGCGTTACGGAGAGCGGCTGCTCGGCGCACTTCGTCGATGAAGGAGTTGACACCGGCCCGGTTATCCTGCAGCAGACTGTGCCGATCCTGCCGAACGATGACGCGGAGACGCTCGCGGCGCGCATCCTGCCGCATGAACACCTGCTGTTGCTGGAGGCGGTGCGGCTGCTCGCGGCAGGGCGGCTCGAGGTCGACGGCAACGCCATCCGGATTCTGCCCAGAAAGTAGCCTGCAGATTTATATATGGGGCGTCCTGCCCGGCCGCCCTCGAATGGCCCCGAAGCGAATCGACCGCAAAAGCAATGCGCATCTGCAGTCGCTGGTAGGCAACCTGAAGCAGGCCGCCCGCGAGAATAAAGCCCCCGTCTGGAAGGCGGTCGCCGGCCGGCTGGAGAGCCCCGCACGCACGTGGCCCAGCATCAATATCTCGCGACTCGAGCGCCACGCCGAGGCAAAGACGACGGTCGTTGTCCCGGGCAAGCTGCTCGGCGCCGGCGCCATTTCGAAGCCGTTGACAGTCGGCGCATTCAGCTTCTCCGCCGCGGCGCGCGAAAAGGTCGAGGCGGCCGGAGGCAGTTGCCTGTCACTGCCGGAAATGCTCAAGGCGCACCCGAAAGGCGCCGGCGTGAGGTTGATGGGATGAAGGTTTACGACGCGAGCGGCTGCATCATGGGACGGCTGGCAAGCTACGTCGCCAAGGCGCTACTCAATGGCGATGAAGTGCACGTGATAAACGCCGAAAAGGCCGTCATCAGTGGCGCACGTCATTCCGTCTTTCGCGAATACACCGAGAAGCGACAGCTAAACCACGAACGCAAGGGGCCATTCTACCCGCGCATGCCGCACCTGATGTTCAAGCGCTCCGTGCGCGGTATGATTCCCTACCAGACACCGCGCGGCCGTGCCGCCTTCAAGCGGCTGCGGGTCGACATCGGTCCCGCAGGCGCCGAGAAGCCGGAAACGATTGAGCGGGCGCAGATGACTTCGGGGACTGTGCACGTCACACTCGGCGACGTTTCGCGCAAGCTGGGAGCGAAGTTCTGATGGTCAAGGTCGTCAACACCAGCGGCAAGCGCAAGACCGCGATTGCGCGCGCCACCTTCCGTTCCGGCAAGGGCTGCGTGCGCATCAACCGCAAGCCGGTCGAATACTACCAGCCGGAGCTGGCGCGGCTCAAGATTATGGAGCCGCTCGAGCTGGTAGGCAGCCGCATCAACCGCGTCGACGTCTCGGTCAACGTGGAGGGCGGCGGCGTGATGGGGCAGGCGGAGGCGAGCCGGACCGCGATTGCGCGCGGGCTGGTCGACTGGTTCAAGGACGAGGAACTGCGCGCGCTCTTCATGAACTACGACCGCTCACTGCTGGTCAACGACACGCGACGCAAGGAGCCCAAACACCCCATGGGGCGCGGGGCGCGCGCAAAGCGACAAAAATCATACAGGTGAGAAAATGCTGATACCCGTACGCTGTTTCACATGCAACAAGGTCATTGGTGGCCACTACGAAGAGTTCTGCGAGCGAGTCGCGAAGGGCGAGAACGGAGCCGAGGTCATGAACGACCTGGGCATCGAGCGCTACTGCTGCCGCCGCATCTACATGGCGCACACCGACCTGATTGACGACATGCTACCCTACGACTGATTTTATTACGGCCGCACCGTGGCCGCGAACAGGGCCCGTGGGGTAGCTTGGCATCCTTGACGGCTGGGGGCCGTTAGACCCCGGTTCAAATCCGGACGGGCCCACCAGAACCTGTGGTTCCGGCGCCACCGCTGCGCATATCCCTAAACCCGCCCGGCACTGCACCACAATGCGCTCGCACCTCCCCCACCCGGCGCTCCAGCTACTGCGCACGCCGCTGGCGGAACCGGGCGGCGATGGGCTCGCCGGGGAACTGGTGGAGCTCTGCCGCTACGAGCCGGATCTCCACATCTCGTCGCTGTGCATCGCTGCCAGTATCCTCCGGGCGTGCGAGGGGCGGGTGGCACTCCATCGCGGCGCGCTGGTGGGTGCGGTCTTCCTCTATCCTCGTAGCGCAGGATGGCTTGAAATCGGAACCTTAATAGTGCATCGTCGCCACCGCGCCCACGGGCTGGGACAGTTGCTCCTCGCCTCACTCGTCGTGGGGCGGACGCGGCTGCTGGCGACGACGCGCATCCCCGGCTTGGAACGGCTACTGGCGCGGCTGGAGTTCCAGCGAGGGCGCATGTTCGACCTGCCACAGCCGGTAGTGGCATCAATGCTGCTCAACCGCACCTATCGCGGCCTCCAGCTGCTCAAACACCGGCCGGCACATTTCGGCCACCAGCTGCGCTACAGCAGCGACTACCGGTTCTGGGTGCGGCTGTGAGGTGGCCCACTAGATTTCTGATGAATAATCAATTCAATTTTAGCAAGCTCACTTTAGCATTTCGCTGATACCGCCAATTGAGCTCAGGATACCAGTAGCCTCGTATGGCAAGTAAATAATTTTGTTGCCTGTGTCGGCTGTGGGTCGCCGGTCAGGATTTCGAACCGCTCAGCGACCACGCCTGCTTTGCCAGCTGCGGCCCGGCAGCGCGTCCCACCGAGTTCGACCGCCGCCAATTCGCCCATGAGGACGCAACTCCGGCCGTTAATAAGCGGCGAATGCTGGCGCGCCGTGTTCCACTACACCGCCTGCGCCGAAGTTCCGCTGCCGCCGGGGTTGGTGCACGACTGGTGGACCGATTTCGGGGCGGACG
Organism: Candidatus Thalassarchaeaceae archaeon; assembly: GCA_963578705.1. Taxonomy (GTDB): domain Archaea; phylum Thermoplasmatota; class Poseidoniia; order MGIII; family CG-Epi1; genus UBA8886. Next base: position 1,163 of record CAUZDT010000008.1, on the reverse strand, counting down.
ATCACACCGGCTTCCTGCCGTTCGCCAGCATCACGCGCCGGACAGTCACGCAACAGCCGGGAACGGTGCTGCTAGTCGACGAAGCGAGGCTATTGGGACTACGGCTGTGCGTCCCGGCACGAGTGTGGCTAGATACGCGCGGCTTTCGCGTCCGCGGCCGCTACCCGCTGGTAGACGCACGCTACGGCTACCGCTTTGCCCCCTGCCGGGCGGGGACGCGCATCCTGCTGGTCGCGCACGTCAGGTTGCCGCGGTCGCTCGAATGGCTGATGCCAGCGGCGCTGCGCGTCTCGGAACTGCTACTGGGGCTCGAATACCCGCTTTACGATTTGGACTTCCACCTGCGGCAAATGCTCGTGGAGGGCGGCCGCAGCGACGAGGAGCCGCAGCGGCTGCGGCGGCTCTAACGCGTCCCGCGCCGCCCGCCGTGGCGGTAGCGGCTGTAGCTACGCTTCGCCTTGCGGTCGCGCTTCGTGACCCGCTTGCGCTCCGTAGTTTCCTGCTCGTCTTCGTCTTCGGCGTCGTCGTCCGGCACGTGGGCGCAGGCTCGCGGGCAGATAAATGGTGCGGGGGGTCGAATTTGAATCGACGAATCCCTTCGGAACCGGGTCCTAAGCCCGGCGCAATCGGCCATGCTATGCGACCCCCGCGCCGTCGCGTTACGGCGCAGCGCACTTATTAGCGCTGCAGGTTGCGGTCGCATGGCCCGCAAGCGCAAGCCGGCAGAAGGGGGCGAACCGCACCTTGACGCCGCAGTCGAGAAAGCCGAGCAAACTGCAAGTGACGTGATTGATACCGCCGGGGCGGTCGCGAGCGCCGCCGTCGAGGTGGGCGCCGAGCTGGCGGGCAAGGCGGCAAAAATCCTGAAGGGGGCAACCCGCACGGCGGTCCGCAGCGGCGGCAAGGTGGCTGCAACCGCGACCGAGAAGGCCGCGGAAGGCGTAGCGGTCGCAGCCGACGTGGCGGCGGACGTCGTCGAGACGGCTGCCAACGTGGCGGCCAACGCGAGCGAAATCGCGCTCGAGAAAGGCAGCGAGCTCGCCGCAGACGCGGCCGAGATTGGCGCCGGCGTCGTCGAGACGGCGGCGCGCAAGGGCGAGCAGCTGGCCGATGACGCCAGCGAGCTGGGCGGCGTTGCAGCCGAACAAGCGGCACACATCGCC